>JAILRQ010000112.1 GCA_024698125.1 Acholeplasmatales bacterium | reverse complement strand
ACCACAGAATCCAGAAAGAGAAGGATATACATTTGATGGATGGTATAAGGAAAGTGAATGTATAAATAAGTGGGATTTTTCTTTAGATATTATAAAAGAGAAGAAATGGTTAAATGATAATAGAGAATATTATAAAGACCAGGATTATGAAAAAACTACATTATATGCTAAGTGGATATAAGAGTTTAATTGCTTATTTTTGAATACATTTCTAGGTGGAATTTAATATAGTATGGATATCAGTTTACTGGTATCCATTCTCTTTTTTTAATTAAATTATAATTATTTGCCACTTTAAATAATCAAAATTTGATTAACATTTATATTAATAAGTTCATTTATAATTATTGCTATTAAATAAGAAGAAAGTATAGAAATATCTAGGGTAGATATGGTAAGATATAAAAGTATAATGAAACTCTTCTAAATGAAGACTATTTAGATGTTTTTTAAGAAATCAAAATCTTAAATTAATGGAGTTAAAAGGGGAAAAGGAAAATGGGAGATAAAAAGGTATATATTAGTGGTACTAAGGAGAACTACAAGGTAGAAACTGTAGAAGGAGGACGTAGAACTGTTGAAAGGGTTAGAGGTATGACAAAACCAAACCTAATAGCAGCTATTGTTCTATGCTCATTATTTATAATTGCAGGTTTATTCTTAATGGTTACATCTATTTGTACCAAAACTACGGCTACTATCACAGATAAGGAGCAAACAGAATATTCGATTGAGTATAGTCTTGAATATACCTATAAAGATGATAGATACTCTGCAAAGCTAAAAAGTAAGGAAAGTTATTCTGTTGGTGATGAAATTACAATTTATGTTCATCTCCTACAGCCAGAAAATGTCTCACAAAAAAATAGTATTACTATTGGAGTAGTGGCACTAGTTTCTTGCGGTGGCTTTGGAATTTTAGGAATTGTTTTAGTATTAAAGGGATATAAGAAGCATAAGCTTTTACTTCAATCAATTGGTGATACTAATCACGATGGAGAGATTGATAATGATGATTTAGATACAATTGCAAGAGCAAATAACTATGGAAATAGAAAAACTCTTGAAGAACTTACTCATCCTAATAAGGATGATGAAAATTAATAATAGGGGATGAGGATTAATGGGAGGATTTCATGGAGGTCATTCTAGTGGTGGACACTCTAGTGGAGGACACTCTGGAGGACATTCAGGTTCAAGCCATAGTTTTTATGTAGGACATTCAGATAGGATTTATGCAACCAATAGATTTCCATTAGTCGGTATGCTTATTGTTGTAGCATTTGGAGTGTTTTTCTTAGTATTTGGAATTATGGGCTTTGTTCAAGATTTAACAGTTAAAACAACCGCAACAATCACAGATACTTATACATTGTATGATAATGAACCATATGAGGGCTATGATTTTACATATACCTATAAGGGTAAAACCTATACAGGTAGTGGTGATGATGATTTAACATCTTCAGGAGATTATAAGGTTTTAGTTGGAGAAGAGTATGATATATATGTAGCAGTCTTAAGGCCTAATATCTATCATTTCGAGGACCAAAAGGTAAATGCGTTTGTAATTATAGTTATATTTGGTGGTGCAGGAGCAATAATGATAATTGCAAGTATCCGATCATATATAAAAAGTGAGAAGAGGCGTTTGGAGGAAAAGGCCAAGAAAAAACTTGAAACTACAGGTGAACCATTAAAGGAATATGTAGGACAAAGTAGGGTTAGTGGTATTACAAAAAGATGTCCATATTGTGATGCAGTAATACCAGAAGAAGTCACAAAATGCCCTAATTGTAAGGCACAAGATATATAGGAAGTTTAATTACTTCCTATTTTTTTTAAATAAATAGTGTATAATGTTTATGGTGATTAATTATGTCATATGATTTAAAAGCATTAGAGTTTGATAAGATTCTTAGTGATGTGTCTAGATATACACATTGGTCAAAAACTAAGGATTATATTTTAAATCTTACTCCAATAACAAACCTAGAGGAATTAAATATTATGCAGGAAGAGGAAAGAGAAGCATATAACGCTATCGTTAAATATGATGACCTTCCTCTTTTAGAGCTTGATAATATAGATGATGTATTAAAAAGAATTGAAATAGGAGGAGTTATAACATCTCCTGAGCTTTTATCATTCATTTCTTTATTAAATACAACATCAAATGTAAAAAGATATGCTACATATCTTAGAAACAATAAGATTAAAACAGATAATCTAGATAAGTACTTTGATAAGATTTCATTTAATCAAAGATTAAAGAATGACCTATCATATAAGGTAGATGAGCAAGGAAACATTAAGGATAATGCTTCTGAAGGATTAGCTAAAGCTCGTAGAGCCTTATCTCAATTAAACAACAGATTACATTCTAAGTTTAATGAGCTATTACAAACAAAATCCTCAATGCTTACAGAAGGTCTTGTAGCCTCTCGTGGAGGACATTTATGTCTTCCATATAAGATTGAATATAAGAATCAGGTTAAGGGATTATTACTTGATGTATCATCATCTGGTACAACAGTATATATTGAACCAATTGAATGCCAAATGATTGAGGCTGAAATTGAAAATGCTAAGGCTGATGAAAGAAGAGAGGTCGAAGATATTTTAAAGGAAATATCTTTATCAATTAATTCTTGTATGGAGGAAATGACTTCAAATATTGAGGGTCTACTTTCTCTTGATATCATCTATACTAAGGCTTTATATCAAAAGGCTAATGATTATAATCTTCCAAAGCTTAATGATATGGGAATACTAAACCTAGTGAATGCAAAGCATCCACTAATTGATAAGGATAAGGTTGTAGCCCAAACAATAAGCCTTGGAGATAAGTATATGGTAATGATTATTACAGGACCAAATACAGGAGGTAAGACTGTAGTATTAAAGACATGTGGTCTTTTAACACTTATGTCATTATGCGGTATTGCAATACCTGCATCAGATACATCTATGGTATCAACCTTTGATAATATCTTTGTTGATATTGGAGATGAGCAATCTATTGAGCAATCTCTATCAACATTCTCATCTCATATGACAAAGATTAAGCGTATTTGTGATAATGTTACACCATCATCACTATGCCTTGTTGATGAGATTGGTTCAGGAACTGATCCTAAGGAGGGATCATCTCTTGCAATTTCTATTATTGACTATCTTTACAAAAGAGGTGCAAGGGTTATTGTTACAACCCATTACTCTGATTTAAAGGAGTACGCATATTCAAATCAGGACATTGTAAATGCCTCTGTTGAGTTTGACCCAGAAACATATAAGCCTACATATAGGCTTTTAATAGGAGTGCCTGGAAAGAGTAATGCTATCTCTATTGCTAAATCATTAGGAATTAATGATGTAATTATAAATGAGGCAGTAAAGATTAATGCGGGAGATAATGATGAGGCTACAAATCTTATGTCAAATCTTGATGAGGAGAATGAAAAGCTTCTTAAGATGCAAAAGGATTATGAGAATCTTCTAAATGACTACAATAAGAAGATGGTAGATCTTGAGCTTTATAAGAAGAAGATTGAATCAGAGCGTCTTCAAATCCTAAAGAAGGCTTCAGCAGAAGCTGATGATATTATAAATGATGCCAAGGAAAGCTCTGAAAAGCTTATTCAAGAAATTGATGCCTATAAGAAGGATAAGGAGGCTAAGGAGCATGAGCTTGCAGACATCAAGTTTGCTGCTCGTAACCTTAAGTCTAAGGGATATGAGGAAAATGTTTTTGATGAGGATTTAAAGGTTGGAGATTTTGTATACATTAAGTCTTATGATAGAACTGGTCAAATCACATCAATTAATAAGAATAAGTATGAGGTTCAGGTAGGGCAATTTACTATGAGCTTTAGTAAGAAGGATTTAAAGCTTACTAAGCCACCAGTAGATAATTCTAAGAAATATAAGAAGCCTCAAGGTTCTACACCTGCAAAGTATGCAAAGCTTGAGCTTGATTTAAGAGGATATAGATATGAAGAGGTTAAGGATGCAATAGATATCTTTATTGATAAGGCATTCATGGCTAATATGAGTATTGTTTATATCATTCATGGATTTGGTACAGGTGCTGTACGTAATGCTGTTCAAGCATATCTAAAGAAATCTCCATATGTAAAATCATGGAGATATGGAGGTGAGGGAGAAGGTTTAAACGGTGTAACCGTTGTAACCCTAAAGTAATATGAAGGCTATTATAGTTTGTGGACAGAATGTCACTTTAAAGAATTATGATTTAACTGATGCATATATTGTTGGAGTAGACCTTGGAGCCTATATGCTAGCAAAGGCTGGAATAGAAATGGACCTTGCCCTAGGAGATTTTGATACGGCTGGAGAAAAGGGATTTATTAAGGCTAAGAAGTATGCTAAAAATGTAAAGAAGCTAAATCCTATAAAGGATGATACAGATACCTTTGATGCTATTGAAGAGATTTACTATACATATAGTGAAATCATAGTACTTGGAGGATTACAGGGTAAAAGAATTGAGCACTTAGTCGCAAACATTTGTGCATTAAAGAAATATCCTAATGTTAAGTTTATAGATGATTATTCAGAAATGGAGATTGTATCATCAAATAAGGTATTTAAAAAGGATAAATATAAGTTTATCTCTTTCTTCCCATTAAAGGATTCAACAATTACACTAAAGGGATTTAAGTATAGTGGGGAGAATATAAGGCTTGATTTATATAATCCTCTTGGAGTATCAAATGAAATCGTAGATGAAATGGCATATATTTCCTGTGATGGGGAAATTTTATGCATTAAATCTATGGAGGATCAAAGATAATGGAGTAAGTTTAAAAACTTACTCTTTTTTTATTGTAATTATATGATTATTTATGTATAATTTTGTTTGGGAGCTGGATAACCGGCTGAGAGGAAGATGTATCTTCGACCATACCTGATCTAGGTAATGCTAGCGTAGGGATTAAATATGAATCATTTTTAATGATTATTATATTTTTTCTTTATAATAGTGTGCTCCCATTCTGAGCACTTTTTTATTTATAAGGAGGATTATTATGGAATTTATAAAAAACATCAGAGAAAAAACACCACTTATTCATTTCATTACAAACTATGTAACTGTAAATGATGTAGCAAATGCAGCACTTGCAATTGGAGCATCTCCAATCATGACAGATGAGGTAAATGATGCCCCTGACATGCAAAATATTTGTAATGCACTTGTTATTAATCCAGGTACATTAAATGAAAATACTGTTAAGGCTATGATTGAGTCTGGTAAAAGAGCAAACAAGCTTGGACATGTAGTAGTTCTTGATCCATGTGGAGCAGGAGCTACACCTTATAGAAATAAGGTTATAGCTGAGTTAATGGCAAATGTTAAGTTTGATTGTATTAAGGGAAATATCTCAGAGATTAAGGCATTAGCAAACGTATCACAATCTACTAAGGGAGTAGATGCAGATGTTTCGGATAATGTTACAAGAGAAAATATGTTTGATGTATTCAAGATGGCAAAGGAGCTTTCACAAAAGACTGGAGCTATAATTGCAATCACAGGACCTATTGATGTTATTGCATCAGATAAGGCTGCATACATTACAGATAATGGATGCAAAGAGATGAGAGCAATTACAGGTACAGGATGTATGACTGCAGGAGTTATTGCGGCATCCCTTGTCGCAAACCCAAGCGATAAGCTTAAGGCTTGCGTTGCAGGAGTAATTGCAGTAGGTATTTCAGGTGAAAGAGCACTATCTTATGCTAAGGGTACAGGAAGCCTTCATATTGGTTTAATTGATGAGCTTTCTAATCTTGATGACATCAAGCTTGAGGTAGGTGCTAAAATTGAAAGATTTGACATCTAAGCTTAAGCTTTATGCAGTAACTGATAGCTATTGGTTAAACGGGAGAAAATTAAAGGATTGCGTAGAAGAAGCAATACTTGGTGGGGCCACTATGATTCAGCTAAGAGAAAAGGAATTAGATAATGAAGCCTTTATAAGCCTTGGTCTTGAAATCAAAGAGGTATGTAAGAAATATAATGTACCATTTATCATAAATGATAATGTAGATGTATTTAAGGCAGTAGATGCTGATGGAATACATGTAGGACAATCTGATATGAGAGCAGATAAGGTACGAGAGATTATTGGAGATAATAAAATATTAGGAGTTTCTGCAGAAACTGTTGAGGAAGCAATTCT
Organism: Acholeplasmatales bacterium; assembly: GCA_024698125.1. GTDB lineage: Bacteria > Bacillota_I > Bacilli_A > Acholeplasmatales > Anaeroplasmataceae > UBA3206. The sequence goes on along the minus strand of JAILRQ010000112.1, from coordinate 42,018 downwards.
TGCAGAAAAAATGGGAGCAGATTATTTAGGAGTAGGTACAATATTTAATACATCAACAAAGCCTGATGCGATTACTGTATCTAAAAAGACACTTGCAGAAATATGCTTTGCTGTAGATATACCTGTTGTAGCCATTGGAGGTATTACATCAGAAAATATGTATGAGCTAAAAAATACCTTAATTGATGGTATTAGTGTAGTATCAGCAATATTTGCCTCAAAGGATATAACATTTTCCTCAAAAACACTTCTAAGTAATATGAATAGATTTAGATTTGATCCATCTGACTATGATTCATATATCATAGATTATGATGGAACATTACTTAACTCTTTAGATATGTGGGATGATGTATGCTCAAGATTTTTAAAATCAAAGGGAGTAAAGCCAGTTGGTGATGTAGATAAGGAAACAAGATGCATGACTAATGATGAGGCAGCCTTATATATAAGAGATAAGTATTTTAAGGATATGGATGTAGATAGCCTATTAGACGAGATGAATATATTCATTAAAAATGAATACACTAATCTTTTAATTAGTGATGGAGCGCTTAATTTCTTAAATGAAATTAAAAGAAACCATAAGCTATATCTATATACAGCCACATCATCACTATTAGTCCTTGATTCACTTAAAAAGAATGGAATATTAAATATGTTTGATAAGCTATTCACATCAACTACCTTTAATGTGACAAAGGTAGATGGAGTAGGATATAAGAAAATCATTTCTGATTTAGGATTAAATCCTAGAAGAACTCTAATCCTTGAGGATACTCCTCATGCCTTAGAGGGAGCATTTAAGAGTGGTGCTTGTGTTTGTGGTGTTGCCACAAAGAAGAATATTAAAAAGTATGATCAAATAAATCCATACATGGATTATTATATTGATTTAGGATGGTGGAAGTAATGAAGGTAGTATTATCTATTGCAGGATCTGATTCATCAGGTGGAGCAGGAATCCAGGCTGATATTAAAACTATAATTGCAAATAACTGCTTTGCAGAAACCGCAATTACAGCCCTTACTGCTCAAAACACAACAGGTGTTTTTGATATTTTAAATGCATCACCAGCTTTTTTAAACAATGAGCTTGACGCTATCTTTACTGATATCTATCCAGATGCAGTAAAGATTGGAATGGTAAGCGATAAGGAATTAATAAAGGCTATAGCCTTAAAGCTTAAGGAGTATAAGGCTAAAAATATAGTATTAGATCCAGTAATGGTCGCAACCTCTGGAGCTAAGCTTTTATCAGATGATGCCATTTCTATTTTAATTCATGAGCTAATACCTCTTGCAGAGGTTATTACACCAAATATTCCAGAGGGAGAGGTTTTATCTGGTATAAAAATAAATAAAGCCTCTGATATGGAGGAGGCTGCACGTATTATATCAAAGCTTGGATGTAAGGCAGTTTTATTAAAGGGTGGACATAGAGTAAATGATAGTAACGACCTTCTTTATGTAGATGGTAGGTGTATTTGGATTAAGGGAGAAAGAATTAATAATCCAAACACTCATGGTACAGGATGTACCCTTTCTAGTGCCATTGCCTCAAACCTTGCTAAGGGATATGATTTAGAAACAGCCATTAGAAGAAGCAAAAGATACCTAGAGGCATGCCTTAAGGCTATGCTTGATTTAGGTAAGGGAAGTGGACCTATGGACCATGGATGCTTAATAAAGGAGAACAATTTTAATGATTAATTACATGGATGAAATTATACAAGATTCAATCCCAGTATGGGATGAATGTATTAAAACCCCATTTGTTGAGGGGCTTATAAATGGTACTATTGAAGATAAGAAGGTTTTAAAGTATATTGTTGAGGATACAAGATACCTTCTTAACTATGCAAAGTGCTATGCATATCTAATCTCAAAGTGTAATACACTTGAGGAGGTTAGAATGTTTTATAATATCCTTTCATTTGTAAATGAAGGAGAGACATCTGTAAGAAGAGATTATATTTTAAAGCATAATCTTAAGGAAGAGGATGTTGAGACTACAATTCCTGATGTTGAAAGCCAAATATACATTGATTCAATGATGAACTGGTGTTCTAGTGGATCTATTGTAGAGGGATGTATGTCAATACTTCCTTGTATGCTATCATATGGATATATATTTAATAAGTGCTATAAGGAAAATCCTAAGATGCTTGATAATAATCCATATAAGTCAATTCTTGAAGGATATATTTCACCAGATATGGATGCTTGGTGTAAGGAGTGGGCAGATTTTGGAAATCTACTTATGAATAAGTATCCTTGCAGCAAGGAGAAGTGTAAGGCTATTTTTAGATTCTCATCTGATAGAGAGCTTGCTTTCTGGAATATGAGCTATAATAATGAGCTTACATTTATAAAATAGTATTGAAAAAATTATTTTCAATAGTATAATATTTTATGGGAGCTGGAGGACCGGCTGAGAGGAAGATGTAATCTTCGACCTAACCTGATCTAGGTAATGCTAGCGTAGGGATTAAATATAGTTTTATATTTTATCTTTATCTTAGTATGTTCCCAAAAATTTTTGGAACATTTTTTTATTATAAGGAGGAAATAGAAAATAATGAAAAAGTTTAATGTTCGTGTTTTAGCAGAAATTGCTATTTTCGCAGCTATCGGATTTGTTCTTGATGTACTGCAGGGAGGAATTTGGAAGAGTGCCTTCCCTAATGGAGGAAGCATAGGATTTGCTATGATTCCTGTATTTATCATTTGCTACAGAAGAGGATTTGTACCAGGAATTTTATGTGGTTTAATTCTTTCTATTGTTCAAATGCTTGGTGGTATTTATGTTATTAACTCTGGATCTATGGAGGGATGGAAGAGTACTGCAGGACCTTTTGTACAGGTAATGCTTGATTATGTACTTGGATATACTGTTTGTGGATTTGCTGGATGCTTTGCAGGGCTATATCATAAGTCAGAGACTAAGGGGCAAAAGCTTTTATGGATAATTGTTGGATGCTCTGTAGGATCACTTCTTAAGTATGCATCACATACTCTATCTGGATGCTTCTTCTGGCCAGGAGAGATGTGGGGAGTATCAGGATATGCTTACTCATTCCTATACAATGGTCTATACTGTATTCCTAACTGGATTTTATGTACTGCTATTATGGTACTTGTGGCTCTATTCTATCCAGCATTCATCAATGCAAGCGATGAGGAGAAGGTAAATACTGAGGAGGTATTTAGTGAGGATGAGCAAAATAAGGAGGTAAATGAATAATGAAGAGAGGAATATTTACTACTTTATTTGGATTATTTGTAACTATTTTATACCTAGTATTATCAATTCAATCATATGAGAAGTATGATGATGGATGGGGAACTGATATTTCTATGGATATGGATTTAGTAGTTCTTGCTATTTGTGGAATTGTTGTTCTTGTTGTAGGTCTATATGACCTATATCTAAATGCTAAGCTTAATGAAGGATTTAGCCTTAAGGTTAAGGCTTCATATGTTTATGGAGGATTAACTCTTGGTGCTCTTACATGCTTATATCCTTTAGGAATGATGTTTAAGTCAATTGCTAAGGAAAAGGGAGCAACAGTTATTACTAATTATTTAGAATGTGCTATTTTTGGAGGATTTATTCTTGCAGGAGCAATTCTATTATTCTTAGATTTAAGAAAGAATAAGAATAACTAAATAGGGTTTATATATAAAAGTCTGTGTAAAACAGGCTTTTTTTATGATAAAATATTTCTGGTGAGGTAATTATGGACGGATTTTTAATAATTAATAAGGATAAGGGTATTACCTCATTTGGGGTATGCAATAAAATTAAAAGATTAACAAATACAAAGCATGTAGGACATACAGGAACCCTAGATCCAAATACAACAGGTGTACTTGTTGTAACTCTTGGAAAGGCCTGTAAGACACTTCCTTTACTTATAGAGCATACAAAGGAATATAGGACTACAATTTTATTTGGTAAATCAAGCGATACACTTGATATTACAGGTAATATAGTAGAAGATAAAAGAGTAGATATTAATAAAGAAGAATTACTTAAGGCTATAGATAAGGTCTCAAGTCAAAAGGAACAAATACCACCAATGTTTTCAGCTATAAAGGTTTGTGGTAAGAAGATGTATGATTTAGCTCGTAAGGGTGAAAGGGTTGAGCTTAAGCCAAGGGATGTAAGAGTTAATAGCTATAGAATAGAATCTGATTTATATCAAATTGATGGCTATTATGCAATTGATATTTATCTTAATACCTCAAAGGGATTTTATGTAAGATCATTTGCAAGAGATTTAGGACAAGAGCTTGGTGTACCTTCTTTAATGTATTCACTTGATAGGCTTTCAAGTGGACAGTTTAGGATAGAGGATTCAGTAAAGCTTGATGATCCTAATTTAGAAGCACATTTAATATCTATAGAAGAGGTATTTAAGGATTTAGAGAAGCTTGAGCTTAATGATTATTTTTCGCATCTTGCCAAGAATGGTGTTGTTCTTGATTCAAGGCAAATAAAAACAGATAAGCCATTCCTTGTTTATCACAAGGATAGCCTTATAGCAATTTACGCTCCAGTAGATTTATACAAATATAAGCCAGTTATTATTTTATAAGAGGGTTATTATGAAGGAATATGTTATAGCAAGCCCAAATGATACATTATCTCTTAGTGAATATACATTATGTATAGGAAACTTTGATGGTGTACATTTAGGTCATAAAAGATTAATTGAATATGCATCATCATTTGGGGATATGGTTTGTGCTATGACATTTGAGCCACACCCAATGACCTTTATTAAGGATATTAAGAATCCTAAATATATCACACCATATGATGCCAAGTGTAAGGCTTTAGCAAATATTGGATGTGATGCTATTTGTAAGGTTATATTTAATAAGGATTTCATGAGAATGCCTAAGGAGGATTTTTTAGATTTTTTAAAGAGGCTAAATCCTAAAAGAGTAGTATGTGGCTATGATTTCTCATTTGGATATAAGGGAATGGGAAGCCCAGAGGATTTAAAGACTTGGTTTGAAACACATGTAATGGATAAGTTTATGCTTGATGGTATTAGAGTATCATCAACAGCTATAAGAGATTATCTATTAGCTGGTGATATAGAGAATGCTAATAGAATGCTTAATAGACCATATATGATATCAGGAGTAGTAGTTCATGGGAATGCCTTAGGTAGAACAATAGGATTTAGAACTGCAAATATTAAATATAATGATTTCATCCTTCCAGCTAATGGAGTTTATCTATGTAAGATTAAGCATAATAATGAAATACTATATGGTATGGCAAATATAGGACATAATCCTACATTTAACATGCAGGATGATATCAGGCTTGAGATTAATATATTTAATTTTGATAAGGATATTTATGATGAATATTTAGAGGTATTCTTTATTACAAGGGTTAGACCTGAGAAGAGATTTTCATCAGTTGATGAGCTAATAGAAGAGCTTAAGAGCAATAAGAAATATGGAATGAGCTACTTTAAGCTAAATAATTAAAAAATTGCTTGAAATAAAAATGATGTTGTGATAATATATCAAAGGACGTATTCTTTGTATGTCGACCACTCCAGGGCGAATACGTTGGATATCGAGTCAAATATTTAGGAAAACGGAGGAACAAAAGCATGGCACTTTCTAAGGAAGTAAAGGCACAAATCGTTAAGGATTTTGGTGGAAACGCTAAGAACACAGGATCAACTGCAGTTCAAGTAGCTATTCTTACTAAGGAGATTGAGGCTTTAAATGAGCACCTTTCTACAAATATCCACGATTTCGGAGCAAGACGTGGACTACTTACTAAGGTAGGACAAAGACGTTCTCTATTAAGATACTTAGAGTCTAAGAATCTTGAGGAGTACAAGGCAACTTGCGAGAAGCTAGGATTAAGATACTAATAACATTGGGAACCTTTTTGGGTTCCCTTTATTATTTTTAATAATACTTTTTCTAGGTATTTAAAAATATAGAAAAATAATAGATGTATTTTTATTTTGTTATGTGGTATAATGTAAATGTTGTTAAAAGAGTAATAATGATAAAAAGAACTAAAGGAGAAAACAAATGAGTGATGTAAGAACATTCGAGTTCAACTGGGCTGGACGTCCACTTAAGGTTGAAATCGGAGAAGTAGGAAAGCAAGCTAATGGAGCTTGTATGGTATACTACGGAGATACAGTAGTATTATCAGCAGTAGTAACTAAGGTATCTGAGACTGTTCAAGATTTCTTCCCATTAATGGTTTTATACCAAGAGAAGCAATATGCAGCAGGAAAGATTCCTGGAGGATTTTTAAGAAGAGAGGGTAAGGCTTCAGAGCATGAGACTCTAACTTCAAGACTAATTGATAGACCAATCAGACCTCTATTCCCAGAAGGATTTAACAATGAGGTTCAAGTTGTAAATACAGTATTATCAAATGACCCAGAGTGCACACCAGAGATGGCTGCAATGCTAGGATCTTCAATTGCACTTTGTATTTCAGAGATTCCATTTGATGGACCAATCGCTGGAGTTAAGGTAGGAAGAGTTAATGGAGAGTATGTAATTAACCCTACACCAGAGCAAATGGAGAATACTGACATCAACCTTACAGTTGCTGGTACTCACCAAGCAATCAACATGGTTGAGGCAGGAGCTGACCAAGTATCTGAGGATGCTATGTGGCAAGCACTTGTATTCGGACATAAGGCTATTCAAGAGCTATGTGATTTCCAACAAACTATTATTAAAGAGGTTGGAAAGGAGAAGATGGCTGTAACTCTATTCGAGGTTGATAAGGACATCGATGCTGAGGTTAAGGCCTTCGCTGAAAAGGATTTAGTAGCAGCTATCCGTATTGAGGATAAGCTTGAGAGATATGCAGCAATCGACGCAGTTAATGCTAAGACTGTTGAGCATTTCAACGAGAGAAACTTCTTTAAGGAGGTTGAGGGAGTTAAGGTATTCGACCTAGATGCTAAGAAGCATTTAATGGATAACGTTAACCACTCATTAGAGTCTATCCTTCATACAGAGGTTCGTCGTTTAATTTCTGTAGATAAGATTCGTCCAGATGGACGTAAGACTGATGAGATTAGACCTCTATCTTCAAGAGTAGATGTATTACCACGTACACATGGTTCTGCACTATTCACAAGAGGACAAACTCAATCATTATCAGTAGCTACACTAGGACCTTTAACTGATAACCAAATTCTTGATGGATTAAATGATGAGAAGCCAAAGAGATGGATTCTTCACTATAACTTCCCTTCATTCTCAGTAGGAGAGACTGGAAGATATGGAGCACCAGGACGTCGTGAGATTGGACATGGAGCTTTAGGAGAAAGAGCATTATCATATGTTATCCCATCAGAGGATGAGTTCCCATACACAATCCGTTGTGTATCTGAGATCTTAGAGTCTAATGGATCATCTTCACAGGCTACAATCTGTGCATCAACTATGGCATTAATGGCTGCAGGAGTACCTTTAAAGGCTCCAGTTGCTGGAATCGCTATGGGACTTATCACTTATGGTGATGATTATACAATCCTTACTGATATCCAAGGTCTTGAGGACCACCTAGGAGATATGGATTTCAAGGTAGCAGGAACTACTGAGGGAATTACAGCTCTACAAATGGATATTAAGATTAAGGGAATTACTTATGAAATCTTAAAGGAAGCATTAGCACAAGCTCGTAAGGGAAGACTTGAGATTCTTGATCATATGATGAAGACTATCCCTGCAGTACGTCCAGAGCTTTCTAAGTATGCTCCAAAGGTAAAGATGATTACTATTAATCCAGATAAGATTAAGGATGTAATTGGATCTGGAGGAAAGGTAATTAACCAAATCATTGCAGATAACGATAACGTTAAGATCGACATCGAGCAAGACGGAAGAGTTTATGTAATGCATATGGATACAGCTGTTGTAGATAATACAATTAAGCAAATCTCTGACCTTGTTCGTGAGGTAGAGGTTGGAAAGATCTACACTGGTAAGGTTGTACGTGTTGAAGCTTACGGTGCCTTCGTTGAGCTATGGGATGGATGCCAAGGATTATGCCATATCTCTAAGCTTGATACTAAGAGAGTTGAGAAGGTTGAGGATGTTTGCCATGTAGGTGACGAAATCCTTGTTAAGTGTATCAACGTTAATGAGAAGGGACAGGTTGACCTATCTCGTAAGGATGCCTTAAAGCCTGAGTTCAAGAAGGACGAGGAAGAGGCTAAGTAATTAAATACCCCCAGGTTTTATAAGGGAGTAGTTTGCTTGAAACGGTTCAAGTTACTATATCTACATAATGGCCTATGCCAGGTATAGTATTAAAAAGCGAGACTTATACATAGAATAAAGCTATGTATTTGCGCTCGCTTTTATTTTTGCCAAGTTTTAATAGGAGGATATTATGTTAAAGCTTATTTTAGGAAGCCTAGCCCTAGGTGTAGGATTAGCTATGGATGCTTCAGCAGTATCAATGGCTAATGGCTTAAATGATAATAAAATGCGCCTAAAAAAGATATTTCTAATAGCTGGTATGTTTGGTCTATTCCAGGGGCTAATGCCACTTTTAGGATATATGCTAGGACATACATTATATGAGGCCTTAGATTTTGTTGAAAAGTATCATGTAGTACCAATTGTCGCCCTTGTAATCCTATTTATAGTAGGAATTCGAATGGCGGTTGATGGAATTAATTGTATTATTGATAGAAGAAAGGGTATAGAAAAGGAATGTGAGATATCACATCTTACAATAAAGGCCTTAATAATTCAGGCAATTGCTACATCAATAGATGCCTTATCTGTTGGTATTGCTATTGCAGATTATAGTGTAACAAATGCTATAATTTGTGCACTAATAATTGCTATTGTAACATTCCTTATTTGTATACCATCAGTATTTATAGGAAAGAAGGTAGGTCTTAAATTAGGACCTGCTGCCCAAATTCTTGGAGGATCTATTCTTATAGTTATAGGATTTATAATATTCTTTACAGGAATATTCTAATTGACTAACTAAGTCTTTTACCTTATAATAAAGAAGCATAAAATTAGGGTAATCGAGCGTATATTTATATACGTTAGGAAAGTCCATGCTAGCACAGCCTGTGATGGCTGTAGTGTTTGTGCCAGTCTAAAAAATAAGGCTGGGTACCCTTTAGGGTAACGGCAGATTAAGGCCTAAGTCGTAAGATATGGCTATATCTAAACGTGCCACAGAGACGAGCTATTTAGAAATAAATAGATGAAACGCGGTAAACCCCTCAAGCTAGAAATCCAAATTTGGTAGGAGAGCTTTCCCAAGGCGAACTAGAAGCTATTGGGAGGGATGACTTATGTCATAGATAGATGATTACCATTCAGTAATGAATACATAACATGGCTTATATAATTTTGTGTATAAAATGGCATTCTTGAATCATTCAAGGATGCTTTTTTATTGCAGTTTTTTTGCGATACTTTTTCCTAACTTTAAACCCTTAATAGGGTAAAATATAGTTGAGGAGTGATTAGGATGGTATTAGAAGATTTATACCTTAAGCAAACTAAATATGAAGCTTTGATTGATGATTCTAATACTAAGAGAAATTACTACTTAAAGTATAAGCTTAATAAAGTCAATGAGAAAATCAATTATCTGGAGTCTAATACAAAGGAGAAGTTTTTATCTAAGACCCCTAAGCTATTCATCACAAGTAAGGAGTACGCCCTATATAAGGCCATAAAGAAGAGAGACTCTATGGTTTTAAAGGGCGTAGATGAGTATGCTGAGCATATAGACATCTATGATAGATATATTGATAATCTTAAGAACAAGAGCTTTAAGGAAGCTAAAAACAGTTTTTCAATAGATAAGAGTAAGCAAAGACGTAAGCTAATTCTTACAGGAAATATTATTGGTACAATACTTCTTATTTGTATGCCAATCTTTGTTTACCAATTCTTTAATGCATTATATACAATAATTGACCAAATCATTTGTGCAAAGATTTCTACTGATGCCCAAAATGCGGTATCATCAATTTCACAAATTAAAAATACTATTTCAGCCTTTGGTGGAGGACTAGCTGCTGGAGGAGGAGTATTAATATCAAGATATTATGGAAAGGGTAATGTAGTGGCTGCGCGTCATGCCTCATCAAACCTATTCTTTATGTCACTTTTAATGTCAGGAATATTAATGCTTATCCTAATACCACTTGCAGTTCCTATTATGGAGCTATGTCAGGTAGCACCTGCATCTGTGGCTCTTGGAAAAACCTACTTCAGATTACAGCTATTTGAGCTAGCCTTCGTATCAATAAATAATGTATTTATTGGACTTGAAAAGGCTAAGGGTAATTCAAAGATTGCCCTATACCTAAATATCCTTGTAATTACCCTTAAGATGACATTTACAGTATTCTTTATTTATGGATTAAAGCTTAAGGATATTAAGTATGTAGAGGTAGCTACAATTATAGGACAAGCAACCCTTACTACAATTGGATTATTTAGATTATTTAGTAGATCAAATATCCTACGCCTATCAATTAAGATGATGGTGCCAGTATCAATATATGTAAAGCCTATCCTAATACTTTCAATTCCTATTTTCTTAGGAAAGTTCGTTATGTCTTTAGGAAAGGTTGTTGTAAATGGAATGTGTGGAAGGTATTGGAATGTCGCGACTGATGGACTAATTGTTGGAACACTTGGTGTTTCAAACAATATGTCAGGTCTTGTAACCTCACCTACCAACTCATTTGAAGAAGGAGAGTCCTCTATCGTTTCGCAAAACGTTGGAGCTAAAAATATGAAGAGAGCCATTAGGGTTTTCTGGAGAACACTTGGGCTTGCGGCTTCAATCTCAATTGTTGGATATATTTTAATGAGATTCATATTGCTAGATCAAATTACTGACCTCTTTACATCCGCAGATGAAAAGTCTGAGGCATATAAGGAAATGGTAAGAAAGATCTTTAAATGGGATTCACTCTCTATTCCTGCCCTTGGAATAAACGCAGCAGTATTAGGACTGTTGTATGGATTTGGACAAACTGGACTATCAACAATTCTAAATCTATCAAGAATAGGATCAAGAATAATTATATTATTCTGCTTGCATAAATTCTTCCCAGACCTATCTCCTACATTCTGTGCTGGTCTATCAATGGGAATATCAAATATGCTAATCCTATTCTTATCAGCCCTATTCCTTTTAATCTTCCTTCTAAAGGTTAAGAAAAAGGGCTATAAGGGTATGAGATTTAGTGACCCTGAGCCTGAGTTTGTTGAGCTTAGTATAAAGGAGCTTGGGGATGATTCTGGATTTGAAAAACCTGATAATGAGGAAAAGGCCTTAACTTAAAAGTTAAGGTCCTTTTTTTATTGTAAATAATGCCTAAATATAGTAAAATAAGTTGTGTATTTTAGTTATAAGGAGCTATATAGCCGTGAAAGAGTTAAATAAAGAAGAACTTTTAAAAAGACAAAGAAGTATTAGAAACTTCTGTATAGTTGCCCATATTGATCATGGTAAAACAACACTTTCAGATAGAATCATTGAAATGTGTGAGAGTATAGAGAAGCGTGAAATGCAGGATCAAATGCTTGATTCTATGGAGCTTGAGCGTGAAAGAGGAATTACTATTAAGCTTAATGCGATAGCTTTAAAGTATAAGGCCTTAGATGGTAATGAATATATCTTCCACCTAATTGATACTCCAGGTCACGTCGATTTTACATATGAGGTATCACGTAGCCTTGCGGCTTGTGAGGGAGCAATACTTGTAGTAGATGCGACTCAGGGAGTTGAGGCTCAAACGCTAGCTAATGTTTATCTAGCCTTAGATAACAATCTAGAAATATTACCTTTAATCAATAAGATTGATCTTCCATCAGCACATGCTGAGGAGGTTAGAAAAGAAATTGAGGATGTTATTGGAATACCTGCAGATGAGGCAGTATTAGCCTCTGCAAAGGCTGGTATTGGTATAAGAGAAATCCTTGAGCAGGTAGTATCAAAGGTACCTGCCCCAACAGGAGACCCAATGGGTCCTGTTAAGGCCTTAATCTTTGATAGTGCCTTTGATTCCTATAGAGGAGTTATTATTTTAGTACGTATAGTATCTGGTACAATAAGGCTTGGAGATACTATTGAGCTTAATGCCTCTAAGACAAAGTATCAGGTAGTAGAGCTTGGAGTAAGAACTCCAAAGGAGGTTCCTGTTGAATATCTTACAGCAGGAGATGTAGGATACATCACTGCCTCAATTAAGGATATCAATAATGTTTCAGTGGGAGATACAATCACTACTGTTGAAAACCATACAGATGAGGTGCTTGCGGGATATCGTAAGCTAAATCCAATGGTATTCTGTGGACTTTATCCAATAGATACAAAGCAATATCCTGATCTAAGAGATGCCCTTGATAAGCTAAAGCTTTCAGATGCATCCCTAATCTATGAGCCAGAATCATCACAGGCCTTAGGATTTGGATTTAGAACAGGCTTCCTTGGCCTACTTCATATGGATATTATAAGAGAAAGAATATCTCGTGAGTTTAATATTGAGCTAATTGCGACAGCTCCATCAGTTAAGTATCATGTATATTTAACAAATGGAGAAATGATTGAGATTTCAAACCCAGCAGATCTTCCAGCACCAAATAGCGTTCGTTATATTGAGGAGCCATATGTTACCGCAACAATCATGTCTCCATCTGAATATATTGGAGCTATTATGGAGCTTTGTCAAAAGAAGAGAGGTACATTCATTGATATGAAATATCTTGAGGAAACAAGAGTTTCAATTCACTATGATATGCCACTTCTTGAAATAGTATATGATTTCTTTGATAAGCTTAAGTCTTATACAAAGGGATATGCATCTTTGGATTATGAAATTGGTGAATATAAGGAATCTAACCTAGTTAAGATGGATATTATGCTTAACGGAGATACAGTAGATGCCTTATCTATGATAGTACATAGAGATTTTGCTTATCCAAGAGGTAAGCAAATGGTAGAAAAGCTTAAGGAGCTTATACCACGTCAGCTATTTGAGGTACCAGTTCAGGCAGTAATTGGAAATAAGGTTATTGCACGTTCTGATATCAAGGCTATGCGTAAGGACGTTTTAGCTAAGTGCTATGGTGGAGATATTTCACGTAAGAAAAAGCTTTTAGAGAAGCAAAAGGAAGGAAAGAAAAAGATGAAGGCTATCGGTTCAGTCGAGGTGCCACAGGAAGCCTTCCTAGCTGTTCTAAAAACAGACGAGGAGTAGTTATATGGAAAAGGTTGTATTTATGTATGATTTCGACAAAACTCTTTGCGATAGAGATATGCAGGAATATGAGTTTATTCCAAATATGCAGCTATCAGCTAATGAGTTTTGGACAGCTACCTCAAATGAGGCAAAAAATCCAGGAAATAATATTGAAAAAATACTTGCATATATGTATACTATGATGAAGTATGCTAAAAGAAATAATATAGCTCTTACAAGAGAATACCTTAATACCTGTGGTAGTAAGGTTAAGCTTTTTCAGGGAGTTAAGGATTTCTTTGTGCGTATCAATCAAATGGCTAACTCACTTGGCTTTGAGGCAGAGCATTATATTATTTCATCAGGACTTAAGGAAATTGTAAAGGGAACTGAGATTGCAAAATACTTCAAGGAGGTATATGCATGTGAGTTCCATTATGATAAGGATGGAATTGCAGACTTCCCTGCATATGTTGTAAATTATACAATGAAGACACAATTTCTATTTAGAATATCAAAGGGTGCCTTTGATTTAAATGATGAAGAGAAGCTTAATGCTAAAATTAAGGATGAGGATAGATATGTCCGATTCGAGAATATGATTTATTTTGGTGATGGATTAACAGATGTACCATGTATGAAGCTTGTAAGAGAAAATGGTGGTACAGCTATCGCAATCTATCAGGAGAATAATGATAGGATAGCTCGTAAGCTATTTGAGGAAAACAGAGTTGATTTTATCGCACCAGCTGATTATAGAGAAAACTCTTATCTTGACCTTGTTATAAGAAAGGTTTTTGCAAAGATGGTTGCGTTAAAGAATTTAAATGATCTTCGTGATGAAGAGAAAGTTAGAGGGAATAGGTAATATGGATTATAAAGAGAAAGCGGATTTTTGGTTAAGCTGTAATGGGCTTGATAAGCAATTTAGAGCGCAAATCAAGAATATGGATGATGAAGAGCTTAAGGAAGCCTTCACAGAGGATTTAGAGTTTGGTACAGGTGGAATTAGAGGAATAATGGGACCTGGTACTGCACGTCTTAATATTTATAATATTAGAAAGGCTACCCTAGGATTTGGTCGCTATCTAATTAAGAATGTTAAGAAGGCTTTAAAGAGAGGAGTTGCGATTTCGTTTGATAATCGTCATAACTCAAAGGAGTTTGCAAATGAGGCTGCTCATGTTTTAACTTCTTTAGGATTTGCAAAGGTATTTGTTTATAATACCCTTCGTCCAACTCCACAGCTATCTTGGACAGTACGTCATCTAGAGTGTGCAGGAGGAATTATGATTACTGCATCTCATAATCCAAAGGAATACAATGGATTTAAGGCTTATAATGAGGATGGATGTCAGCTTCAACCATTTGAGGCAGATGAGGTTATCAAGGAGATTAATGCTATTGATAATGTATTTACTATTAAGTATAGTGAGGGATGGAAGAATGTTCATTATTTATATGATGAGCTTGATGGACCATACCTTGATGATATCGCAGGAGTAAGACTTAATAAGGATGTAGATAAGAAGTTCTTAATTACATATACTCCACTTCATGGAACAGGTTCAGTATATATCCCACGCTTCCTTCAGGATATGGGATATAATGTAAGACCAGTTATGGAGCAAATGACTCCAGATCCTGATTTTACATATGCTGAGTCATCTAACCCAGAGAATAAGGATGCATTCAACAAGTCAATTAAGTATGGTACTGAGATTGGAGCAAGATTACTTCTTGCATCAGACCCAGATGCTGATAGACTTGGATGCGGTGTATTACACAATGGTCAATATGTCCTTCTTACAGGAAATGAAATGGCAACAATCCTATTCAACTATATTTGTGAGAATAAGAAGAAGATGGATCCAAAGTGGCCAAAGAATGGTTATATGGTAACTACAATTGTATCAAGCCAAATGGCCGCAAAGGTTGCAGAAAAGTATGGTATTGAAACAGTTAATGTTTTAACTGGATTTAAGTTTATTGCAGGAGTTATCAAGACTCGTGAGAATAAGGGTGATTATGTATTTGGATACGAGGAGTCTTATGGATGCCTTGTTGATACAAACATCCGTGATAAGGATTCAGCACAAGCATGTCTATTATTATGTGAGGCTGCTGCCTACTATCTTGAGCAGGGTAAGGATTTAGTTGATGTATTAGAGGATCTATATAAGGAATATGGATACTATAGAGATACTATTTCTAATATCTACCTTGAGGGACTTGATGGTAAGGAGAAGATGAAGACAATTATGGACTTCTTCCGTAATGAGAAGGAGCTTAAGTTCGGAAGCTTTAATGTAGTATGCCGCGAGGATTATCAAACTCATGAGGGTATTGATTTTAGAACAGGTAAGACATATAAGCTTACTCTTCCTACATCAAATGTATTAAGATATGTATTTGATAACGGATCATGGTTCGTATTACGTCCATCAGGAACAGAGCCTAAGATTAAGATTTACACAGAGGGTATCGCAGATTCATACGAAAATGCAGATAAGCTATGTAAAGATATTCAAAATGCCGTTCTTGAGGTTGTAAATCGTCAATAAATTGGCTATAATTAAATAAAGAAGAAGATGAGAGGGGTTGGTCTATATGGCATATAAAAAACGAATTATAAAGGATTTATATGTTAGAAAGGCCAACCTCTCTATTTTAAATTCGCCCGAGCTTAAAAAGCTTTCAAGATTAAAATATTATATTATAAAATATAATCCTGAATCAAAAGCTTTTGAAACAAAGAATATATATAAGGGATTTTCTAATCTTACAAAGATTATTATGCTAGATGCAGTAATATCCTATAGGGAAATGCCTAACGAAAGATTTAAGCCATACTTTAATCTTTATGTACCAACAATCTTTATAGATTACTGTAAGTACGCCTATCCAGAAACCTTCCTATGCCATTTAAATGACATAAGGGTAGAGGATTTAAAGCAAATGAGTGATGATATTTATGAGATATTTAAAACTCAAAATAAGGCCTATCGTATGGAGGATTATAGAAACATTAAGCATTATTATAGCCTTGATAATAAATCAAGCTATAAGGAGCGAATTAAGGCCTTAAATGATTACACAAGAGATAAGGAAGCAAAGCCATCATTCTATTTATGGCTTGCGGTTATGTATGATGTAGTACCTTTTGTCCATTATCTTGGTAAATCATTCCTTGAGAATGCAAGATTTACTAAGGATAAGGTATTCTTCATCTATCCCGATAGAAATAATAAGGAAGATATGGAGGATAAATAATGATGAATATTTGGCACGATATAGATGATAAAAGAATTGAGCCATGGGATTTTATGGCTTGTATTGAGATATCTAAAAATAGTAAGAATAAGTATGAGCTAGATAAGGAGACAGGAGTACTACGTCTTGATAGAGTACTTTATACTGCAACTCATTATCCAGCAAATTATGGATTTATTCCTCGTACATACGAGGATGATGGTGATCCATTAGATGTTTTAGTATTATGTAGTGAGGAGATTATTCCAGGGGCAATTGTTGAATGTAAGCCAATTGGAGTATTAATTATGTCTGATGATAAGGGAAATGATGCAAAGATTATTGCCGTTCCACTAAATGATCCTAACTATAACTCATATAATGACATTGAGGACCTACCAAAGCATTTATTTGAGGAAATATCACATTTCTTTACATACTATAAAACTCTTGAGCATAAGGAAACATATGTACATGAGGTACAGGATAAGGCACGTGCTTTAGAGGTTATTAGTAGAAGTAAAAAATTATACCATGAAAAGTTCTGTAAATAATTGATTTATTTTTTAAATAAAGTATAATAGTAGTGTTATAAAAATTGGAGTGATGAATATGGCACTAACTGCCGGAATAGTTGGTCTTCCTAACGTTGGAAAGTCAACATTATTTAATGCAATTACTAAGGCTGGAGCACTTGCGGCTAACTACCCATTTGCCACAATTGAGCCTAATGTGGGAGTCGTTGAGGTTCCTGATGTACGTCTAGATAAGCTTAACGAAATGTATAAGCCAAAGTCTTTAGTACACGCTATTTGTGAGTTTACTGATATTGCAGGACTTGTAAAGGGTGCATCTAAGGGTGAAGGACTTGGAAACCAATTCCTTGGAAATATTAGACAGGTAGACGCAATCGTTGAGGTTGTAAGATGCTTCGACGATGATAATATTACTCACGTTGAGGGAACAGTAGACCCTGTTCGTGACGTTGAGACTATTGGTATTGAGCTTGCTCTTGCAGACCTAGAGGTTGTTCAAAACCGTATTCAAAAGATTGCAAAGAAGGCACAATCTAAGATGGATAATGCTGAGGTTGAGTATGCAATTTTAAAGAGAATTGAAGAGACATTACTAGAAAATAAGCCAGTAAGAAGCCTAGATTTATCAAAGGAAGAGCTAGAGATTATTAAGAACTATGGATTCCTTACAGGAAAGAAGATTATGTATGTTGCTAACATGAGCGAGGAAGAAATCGGAAATCCTGAGCAGTCTAAGTATTATAATGCCCTAGTTGAATATGCAAAGGCTGAGGGATCACAGGTAGTACCTATCTCTGCTGAAATTGAGGCTGAGATTTCAGAGCTTCCTGAAGAGGATAAGCCAATGTATCTTGAGGAGCTTGGAATTCCTGAGGCAGGACTTAACAAGCTTGTAAGAGCAACCTATGACCTATTAGGACTTGCTACATACTTTACAGCAGGAGAGAAGGAGGTTAGAGCATGGACATTCCGTAAGGGAATGACTGCACCAGAATGTGCAGGTATTATCCATACTGACTTCCAAAGAGGATTTATTAGAGCTGAAACTGTATCTTATGATGACCTAGTAAACGCTGGTTCATATCTTAAGTGTAGAGAGGCTGGAAGAGTTAGACAAGAGGGTAAGGATTACGTAGTTCAGGACGGAGACGTAATGCTATTCAAGTTTAATGTATAAGAGTATTATAAAGGGAATATTAATATTCCCTTTTTTTCTAATAATTTAATTGTAATTAAAGCACTTTAATGTTAAAATATTAATGTGTTATAAGGGAGTGAATGCATTAATGGAATTATTTGATATAATACCACAAAACTTTTTTTCTATCCTATCAAGTAAAAATAGACGTTTATATACAGCTTGCGCGATGCAAGCTTTTGCCATATATGAGACAGGGTCTATTCTTGGAGTAGATAGAAAGCTTATTGCAGATGAGCTTACCATTTATCTTGAAAATCATGATAATTTATATGAAGATGATGAGGATGAGTTCCATGATAGCCTAGAGCAGCCAGAAAACATGCGTGAGACTGCAAATCTAGTTATACGTCGTCTTGAGGAATGCGGATGGATCTATATTGATTTAACACCTGATTATACAGAGGTTTTAAACTTTACAGATGTTGCTATTACAATGATTGAGGCATTACAGCAAATCTGTCCACAAACTCTTACATATGATTATTATAGTGAGGATGATGACTATGCTACACCAACCTTCACTGCAATAGTAGACCCTAACGAATATAAGGGTTATATTTATACAATTTATTCATTATTAACTAATGATGACCTAGATTATCCTTTAATGATATCTGAGGTATATAAGAACACTAAGCTTTTAATCCGTTCCTTAAGAAAGATGGATTCAAGAATTAAGGATTACATTAATTCAGTTGTTGAAACATCTGAAATTAAGGACCTTATGGCAAAGCTTATGGAATATAATGCAGAGATTTATGAGCCAACATATACAAAGCTTAAGACTGCAGATAATATCAATAAGTATCGACTAAAGATTGTAACAAGGCTTGAGGAGATTTCATCAAACTCTATAGCTATGGAGCAGATTGCATCTGACTATATGTATAGATTTAGAAATGCTAACCTTGCAATGGATAAGGCTAACCGTGATATTGATGAAATGGTTGATATCTTTAATGAGCTTGATTCCTTCATTACAGGAATTGATGAGAAGAATAAGAATTATATCAATTCAACAATTGGTAAGGTTAAGTTCCTTCTTACAGAGGAGGATAACATTATAGGTAAGCTTAATACAATGCTAAAGTATATTAAGAATGAGAATAAGCTTGGTAAGGTTGATAGAGCTATGACTAAGATTAATAGCGTTGTAAACCTTCCTTCAGTAAAAGGATTTAGTGAGGGATCACTATATAGCCCAAGAGGAAAGTATAGCCGTAGTGATTTCTCATCAATCGATTTAGATAGATTTGATTTTGAAGCACTTGATTCATCAGTACTTCAAGGATTTAGAAGTAAATATGATCCAGCCTATATGACAGATTTTATTTTAAGAAGGCTTGATGAAAATGGCTCACTTGAGGCTATGTCTATCGTAAATCCTAACGGAACATTTGATGAAGCGTTAATGTGTATTTATGTGCTAATATTTGCATCAGAGCACAATTATAAGATTGAGAAAATGGAGAATACCATCCAAACGGATTACTTCAAGATGGCTAACTTCAAGATTACAAGGGAGGAACAAATCTAATGCTTACAAATTATGAATCATTCTCTCAAGGACAAAAGGATAGCTTCCAAAGCATTTGTAATAAGATGCTTGCAAATACTTTCCTTTGCCGTGATAAGGAAAACAACAAAAATGATTATTATTTCCTAATTAACTACAAGGACTTATTTGAGGAATTCTTTAACATATTAGGATATGAGCTAAATGTTAATACTGACCTTGGTGTAGCATATTTATCAGGTACACCAGCAGCTAACTCAATTAAGCTAAAAAGAGACCATACAATCGTTTTATTAATTCTTCGTATTCTATATCATGAAAAGATGAAGGAGACATCTTTAAATGAAAATATTAGTGTTAATGTTGAAGACATTCATACTAAGTATAATTATCTTGAAATAAAGAAGAGAATTAATAAGACTGATTTAATTGAATCCCTAAGATTATTTAGAAGATTTAACATTATTGAAATCTTAGGTGATATTACATCATCTAGTGCAAGAATCATTATTTACCCAACAATTCTATTTGCTGTAAATACTGAGCAAATAAGTGAGGTATATGAGACTATTGAGCATATTTCAGATGAAAGTGAGGGTGCATAATAATGATTAAGCTTAAGAAAATTAGATTAATTAACTGGCATTATCTTTCAAACGAAACTATTGAGGTTAAGGATAATATCCTACTTACAGGACAAAATGCCTCAGGAAAGTCAACAATCCTAGATGCCATTACATTTATTTTAACTGGAGGAGATCAAACATTTAACCTTGCAGCTAATGAAAAGGGAAAGCGTGATCTTAAGGGCTATGTTAAGTGTAAGCTTGGTGCAGAGGATAAGGAATATCTTCGTGATGGAGATGTAACAGGTCATATCTGTCTAGAGTTCTATAATGAAACAACAGAGGATACATTTGTTCTTGGAGCTGTAATTGATGCAGTTGGAGAAATCGGACCTGCAAAGCATATTATGTATAGAGGACATTGTGCAATCGATGATAAGCTA
The DNA here is from genome assembly GCA_024698125.1 of Acholeplasmatales bacterium. Lineage (GTDB taxonomy): Bacteria > Bacillota_I > Bacilli_A > Acholeplasmatales > Anaeroplasmataceae > UBA3206. The sequence goes on along the minus strand of JAILRQ010000112.1, from coordinate 21,242 downwards.
TACCTAGGTGAGGGTGGACATATCTATTCAATCATGGAGTTTAAGAAGAATAACCGTGATATGGAGATTTATTCTACTAAGAACGAGGCTAAGAGAGGATTCCGTAACGCCTTTGGTTCAATTAACGAGGATTACTTCAAGCTAATTGTTAAGGCACTTGCCTTCAAGCCAATCGCAAACGTTAAGGACTTTATTTACCAAAATATCCTAGAGGAGAAGCAAATCGATGTTTCTTCAATTCAGGATTCAATTCGTGCTTATAAGGAGCTTGAGGGAACTCTTAATGTAATTAAGAATAAGATTACAGACCTTGAGGATATCCAAGCTACATATCAAACTATTGAGGAGTTTGAGGAGCAAAAGAATTATTATGAATATTTAATGAAGCTATTTGATGTTATGAATGTTAAGTCTTCAATTGAGGATGCCCAAAATCAAATTGCTTTATATGATGAGCAGCGTCAGCTAAAGACTGACTCTCTTGCAGACCTTGCAGAGGAGAAGGCAGCTCTAGAGGATAGACGTAATGAGCTATATAATATTTTAGCTAATAGTGAGGAATTCAAGGCTGAGGAATATATTGACCGTCAGCTAGAGAAGGCTTCAAGAGAATATAATGAAGTAAAGGACTCTATGTCACTTTATGTAAAGAAGGCTTCAGAGTTTAAGGATTCTGTAATGGAGCTTCGAAAGATGGCATCTGATAAGAAGATTTATTCTGAGATGGCAAACCTTCCATTATCTTCAGTATCTAACTTTGATAGTGAAAAGACTAAGCTTACATTAATTGATGTTGAGAATAGACTTGAAAATACTATTGAGGAAATCAATATTGAAAAGGGATCTTTATCTAAGGAAAGATCAGAGTGTCTTGCTGAAATCAATGAGATTTCACAAGCATTAAAGGGATTATCTAACAATAAGCTTAGATATAATCCAAAGCTATTACAGCTTCGTAATGATATTGCCTTAGGACTTAAGAATATCTACGGATTTGATGTATCAGTACATTTCTTTGCAGAGCTTATCGATATTAAGGATAAGACTTGGGCAGATACAATTGAAATCTTCCTTGCAAATAGACGTTTTGATATGATTGTAGAGCCTAAGTATTATGATACAGCCCTATCTGTATTTGCACGTATTAAGAATAAGTATAACTTCTATGGTACAGGACTTGTAAATACAAAGCAAATCAGCAAGTATAAGTCATTTGAGAAGAACTCACTTGCATCAATCATGTCATCAGAGAATGTTGATGCACAGTACTATATCAACTTTACATGTGGTGGAGTTATCATGTGTGATAACGAGCAAGAGCTTGAAAACTATAATACATCTATTACAAATGATGGATTAATTTATAGAGGATATACAGTTCGTGCTCTAAATCCAAATATTGATAAGCCATTCATTGGAGCTAATGCCCTTCAGGATCAAACAGAGTACTGGAACTCTAAGGCATTAGAGCAAAAGAATAAGTATTATGATATCACTCATAATATCCAAGCATTAGACGATGAGCTTCAATTAATTAAGACTCTTGATTTCAACGCCTTAATTAATTCACTTGATAACGCAATTAAGGCTCAAAACCTTGATTCTAAGATTAAGGATTTAAAGAAGCAAAAGAATAATTCTAAGGCTATGGGAGTATCAGATGTTAAGTCTGATTATGACAAGGTATTAGAATCACTTAAGGCTAATGATGAAAAGAAGGTTCAAATCAACCAGGAGATTGGAGGAATCCGTATCTCTGTTGGTCAAGCTCAGCAACGTATTACTGACCTTGAAAAGAATCTAGTAGAGTATGATAAGGAGCTTAAGGAGCTTGCTAAGGATAATATCCTTATTGAGAACCAGGCTAAGGATCAATTTGATGAGATTTCTAACTCAGCAAATCCTACTAAGGCTCTTGATGAGTTTGAGCAAAAGCTTAAGAATCAGGAGGCATTATACAATACGCAATGTGATGCCCTTCTTAATAAGCAATTCAAGTATGTTAATGCCTATAATTCAACATTAAGCGTTGGAATTGCTGAGGTTAAGAAGTTCTTAAATGAGCTAGATAAGCTACAAAAGAGTGAGCTTATCCAATATGAGAAGAAGGTAAGAACTGCACGTGAGGATGCTGAAATCATCTTCAAGGAGGACTTCTTATCTAAGCTTCGTAATAATATCCTTTCAGCAGAGGCTGAAATTGGAAAGATTAATGAAACATTATCTAAGATTAAGTTCGGTGCTGATTCATATCAATTCATTTTCCCTAAGTCAAGTGAATATAGTGCCTTCTATGATATGGTTACAAATGAGAACGAAATCACAGGAGAGTCATTATTTACAACAGACTTCGAGGTTAAGTATGAGACTCAGCTAGAGGAGCTATTTACTTCCCTTGCACAGGATGAGCTTAATAGCGAAGGTGCAATGAACAAGTTTACTGATTACCGTACATATATGGACTATGACATCAAGATTATTGATGGAAATGGACAGACAATGCTATATTCTAAGGTATTCAAATCTCGTTCAGGAGGAGAAACTCAGGTTCCATTCTATGTAGCAATTATTGCCGCATTCGTACGTATATTTGAGAATAATAAGGTTGGAGTTAAGGATACAATTGGACTTGTAATGTTCGATGAGGTGTTCGATAAGATGGACTTCCCTCGTATGAGAGCTATGATGAAGTTCATTGCATCAATGCCAATCCAGCTAATCCTTGCCTGCCCACAATCAGCAGAGCGTATTGAGGTTTTACAGGAATACACAAATACTACACTTATCATGGTTCGTCAGGGAACAAGAGCCCAGGCCCTATCTGTAATTGATAAGGCTAACAAGACTGCCTTCGATGAGGAAGAGGAGGTAACTGACTAATGTTTGGACATAAATCACCTGAGAAGCTAAAGGCTTCTAAAAGAATTGTATTTGAAAAGCTAGAGGATAACGATAAGAGAGCTGCAGAGCTTGTTGAGGAGCTTATCGATAATAATCCGATAGTTGTTAACTTTCAAGAGCTAGACCCTATGGCTTATAATAAGATGCTTGCTTTTTTAAGCGGAGCATCTTATGCGCTTGATGGTGAGACTGTAAAGATTAAAGAGGATATCTACCTTTTTGCTAAAAAGGAAGAATTCCTAGATGGTTCATTAAGGGAGTTTATTGAACATACAAGGGAGAACTAATTTCTTTTGAGGAGAACAATAATGAAAAAATTATTCCCAATTGGTTTAATATTTACCCTTCTATTTATCCTTGTAGGATGTGGAACGGTATCTTATTCAACTGAAGATTTCTATTATATAGTTGAAAATGGTGGACTATCACTTACTGAATGCTTAATAGATGATCCTGTGGATGTTGTTATTCCAGAGGAGGAGGAAAACGGTAAGAAGGTACTTTCAATTGATGATATGGTATTTTATGAAATGACATATCTTGAAAGTGTTGTAATACCTGATTCAGTACAGGTTGTAGGAGATTCATGCTTTGCATATGATACATCTCTTAAGTCTGTAACATTATCAAGCTCAATGTATATGATTTCACTAAGAACATTTATGCTATGTACAGGCCTTGAATATATTGAAATCAAGGAGGGTACATGTAAAATTGAGATGCACGCATTTAATAAATGCTCATCATTAAATACAATCATCCTTCCTTCAACACTAAAGCTTATTGATTCAAGTGCATTCTATGGATGTAAATCATTAGAATATGTATTCTATAATGGAAGTAGTGAGGATTGGGCAAATGTTAATGTTGATTCTTATTACAATAGTGATTTATTAGACCACGTTTACTACTATTCAGAGGAAGAGGCTGAAGGAAACTATTGGCATTATGCTGATGGAGTAGCTGTTGCCTGGTAAATTCAATTTTATTATTTACAAATAATTAATTATTTTGTATAATAGGTGAGTATTAAAAAATCCGTTATATGCTAGACGTTAAATACAAATAATATTTCAAAGAGATTAAATCATTTGGTGAAAGATTTAAAAATATTAGTATTTATAGATCACTAGCAAAGGAGGGCTTGGGATAAGCAAGCCTCGTATGCCTACGTTACAGGCTTAATGAGTGCAGGATTAATTCCTGAACTAAGGTGGTACCACGGTTTATAATCGTCCTTAATTTAAGGACGATTTTTTTATATTTTAAGGAGGAAATTATGCAAAACGAGAAGAAGGATTATAAAGATACCTTATTTATGGGTACAACCTCTTTTGAAATGAGAGGTAATCTTAATAACAAGGAGCCAAAGATCCAAGAAAAATGGGATAAGATGGACCTATATAACAAGGTTATTAAGCAAAATGAGGGTTGTGAGGAATACACAATTCATGATGGACCTCCATACGCTAATGGAGATATCCATTTAGGACATGCCTTAAATAAGATTTTAAAGGACTTTGTAGTTCGTTATAAGAATATGAAGGGATTTAAGTCTGTATATATTCCAGGATGGGATACACACGGACTTCCTATTGAGACAGCACTTCAAAAGCAGGGTGTAAACCGTAAGACTATGGAGAAGGCTGAGTTCCGTAAGCTTTGTGAGGAGTATGCTTGGAAGCAGGTTGAGCGTCAAAAGGCTGGATTTAAGCGTCTTGGAGTTTTAGGAGACTGGGATAATCCATATGTAACACTTCAGCATGATTTTGAGCGTGATCAAATCCTTGTATTTGCAAAAATGGCAGAAAGAGGATTAATCTATAAGGGATTAAAGCCAGTATACTGGTCTCCATCTTCAGAGTCAGCTTTAGCTGAGGCTGAGATTGAGTATAAGGATATTACATCAAAGGCTATCTATTTTACATTACCTATCGTTAACGGAGAGGGTAATTTTAAGGATGCTAAGTTTATGGTTTGGACAACTACACCTTGGACTCTTCCAGGAAACCTTGCAGTAGCTGCTGGACCAGAAATTGACTATGTATTAATTAATACTACAAACCATGGTAAGATGATTTGTGCATCTGAGCTTAAGGATGCTCTTGCACAAAAGCTTAACCTAGAGGGTGTAGAGGTATTAGAGAATATTAAGGGTAATGAGCTATTAAAGCTTAAGTATAAGCACCCATTATATGATAGAGTATCTCCATGTATTAATGCTGATTATGTAACTACAACTGATGGTACAGGATTTGTACATATCGCTCCAGGATATGGAGAGGAGGACTATGAGGCTGGTAAGGCTTATGGTCTAGATACACTTGTATTAATCGATGATAAGGGTATGCAAATGGAGGGTGCTGGTAAGTATGCAGGTATGTTCTATGAGGCATCTGAGGATCCAATTATTGAGGATATGAAGGCTTCTGGAAACCTATTATTACTAGATCCTATCACACACAGCTATCCTCATGACTGGCGTACAAAGAAGCCAGTAATCTTCCGTGCAACACCACAATGGTTTGCATCAATTGATCCTATTAAGGACGATATTTTAAACGCAATCAAGAATGTTAACTGGAATCCAAAGTGGGGAGATGTACGTATCTCTAACATGATTAAGGATAGACATGACTGGTGTATTTCTCGTCAAAGAGTTTGGGGAGTTCCAATTCCTATTTTCTATTGTGAGAATGGAGATGCAATCCTTGACCAGGATGTATTAAAGCATGTTGCTGACCTATTTGGAAAGTATGGATCAAATGTATGGTTCGAGCGTGAGGCTAAGGACCTACTTCCAGAGGGATATACTAACCCAGGATCACCTAATGGAATTTTCAAGAAGGAAAATGACATTATGGACGTTTGGTTCGATTCAGGATCATCTCATAGATTAATGGCTCGTCGTGGTCTTAAGTACCCAGCTGATCTATATCTTGAGGGTTCTGACCAATATAGAGGATGGTTCAACTCTTCAATTATTACAGGAGTTGCAACTACAGGAGTTGCTCCATATAAGAATGTAGTATCTCATGGATTTACACTTGATGGACAAGGAAGAAAGATGAGTAAGTCTTTAGGTAATACTGTTGACCCTAATAAGGTATGTAACCAATATGGTGCAGATATCCTTCGTTTATGGGTAGCATCAGTTGAGTATAGAGCAGATATGCCTATGTCAATGGATCTACTAAAGCAGGTATCTGAGTCTTACCGTAAGATTCGTAATACATTAAAGTTCTTATTAACAAACATTTCTGATTTTGATAAGTCTAAGGCTTTATCATATGATGAGCTAAAGCCAGTTGATAAGTATATGTATATCAAGCTTCAAGAGTACATCCAAAAGGTTTATGATTGCTATGATGAGTTTGATTTCAATGATGTTTATAAGGAGACTATGGCTTATGTATCAACTACATTAAGTGCATTCTACCTAGACTTCACTAAGGATATTCTATATATTGAGGATCCAGCTTCAAAGGAAAGATTATCAACTCAAACAGTATTCTATTATATTTGTGACGCCTTAATTAAGGTATTATCACCAATTATCCCTCATACAATGTCTGAGGCATATGATGCATCAGGATTTGGAGAGGCAGAGGATGTATATCTAACTCGTATGCCAAAGGTATCAGCAATTACTGAGGAGATGAAGGCTCTTGAGTCTTCATTTGATAAGTTCATGAAGTATCGTGATCAAATCAATAAGGCTCTTGAGGACGCTAGAGCCGCAAAGGTTATTGGAAAGAGCTTTAATGCTAAGGTTACAGTAACTCTTGATAAGGAAGCAAAGGAGTGCTTCGATGCTTTAAACTCAAATATTGGACAAATCCTAATCGTTTCTCAATATGAGGAAAAGGCTGGAGATAAGTTTGATGTTGCAGTAGAGCCTGCTAAGGGATATGTATGTGCTCGTTGCTGGGCAATCGTTCCAGAAGTAGATGAGGGAGAGCTATGCCCTCGCTGCCGTAAGATTGTTGACAATCTAAATAAGTAAAAATATTGAATTAGAGCCACAGCTGTGGCTCTTTTTGTATACTATAAAATAGTATAAATGTTGAGTTTTGAAAATAAATAGATTATAATATAAGGTGAAGGGTGTGCAAGTTTATGAAGTTCAAATACTATTTCTTTAAAGAAAATACCAGAAACTTCGATAGAGCCGATTTGCTTGAATATCTAAATGAGACAAAATACATCACTTTAGATATGGAAACTAGAGAAGCTGAAAAAATTGCATATTACGATAATGAAGATATAAATCTTAAGGCGCAATTTATTATTGGTGATAAATCAGTAATAAACTCAACGCAAATATCTCCACAATACTTGGATGTTAATATTAGAGTTGAGATTGAGCTACTATATCCTTCATATAAGCTAAATAAGATCTTAAACATTGTTGAAACAATGTGTAAGAGATATAATCTTATGGTTTATAATGAAACATTTAGTGACGCATTGCCATTTAAGAGACAAACCTGTGTTAAGGCATATCAAATGATCAAGCAAGCTTATAAGAATAAGCATGAGGATGAGTTCATGGATTATTCTAAGATGGATGCTACAACACTAGAGCATGTTTATCAGTATATCGAGCAGAAGAATCATCTAAGGGAAATGTATCGAGATGATAATGCTGAGCCTGTAGAGTTTGAGTTCTACCGTAAGCCAGCATCAAGAAATGCTTTCGTTGCGGCTAAATGGGATGGCTTAAATCCCTTCATTATTCCAGCTGATGCTCAGCTATTTATTTATGACGACGGAATCATAAGAAAGATAATAAGCTTTAGCCTACTTATGAAAAACATAGGTAAGTTCTTAGAGGTTATTGATTCTGGATTGTTCACAATATATATGCTTAACCCAAAGAGTGTTAAGAAGGTTAGAAAAAATATAACTAAGGGTAAATATCCTGAGCCTCAAATTGCCTTAAAGGAAATTGAGCTAAAGGATATCCTTGATATATAGGAGGATTATAATGGTTGATACTAAGCTTATCGATCATACACTTCTAAAGGCTTATGCTACAAGAGAAGATATTTTAAAGCTTTGCAATGAGGCCTATAAATATAATTTCAAGAGTGTATGTGTAAATCCTGCAAGAGTTAGTCTTGCAAAGGAGCTACTTCATGGGTCAGATGTATTAATCTGCACAGTTATTGGCTTCCCACTAGGTGCCAATACTTCAGACTGCAAGGCATATGAAACAACACGTGCTATAGCAGATGGTGCTGATGAGGTAGATATGGTAATAAATATTGGTCTTGCAAAGGAGCATAACTATGAGGGAGTATATCAGGATATACTTGCAGTAGTTGATGCGGCAGGAGGTACTACAGTTAAGGTTATTCTTGAGACATGCTATCTTACAGATGAGGAGATAGTAGAGTGCTCAAAGATGGCATTAAAGGCTGGTGCTGACTTTGTAAAGACATCAACTGGCTTTGGTACAAAGGGAGCTACAGTAGAGGCTGTAGCCTTAATGTCAAAAACAGTTGGAGATAGTATGGGTGTTAAGGCCTCAGGTGGTATTCATTCATACGACGATTATAAAAGAATGGTTGAGGCCGGTGCTACACGTATCGGTACATCAAGTGGTATAGAAATTATGGAGGGCAATAAAGAAAATGAGTAATATTCCTACCCCGCACATTGGGTGCGAAGATAAGTCATTAGTAGCTGATTTAGTACTAATGCCTGGAGATCCGCTTAGAGCGAAGTTTATAGCAGATAAATATTTAGAGGATGTAGTACAGTTTAACGCAGTACGTAATGTATTAGGTTATACTGGTACATATAACGGAAGAAGGATTTCTGTTATGGCATCAGGAATGGGTATGCCATCTATTGGTATTTATGCCTATGAGCTTTATAAGTATTATGATGTAAAAACAATAATCAGAATCGGATCTTGTGGAGGATATACTCCAGATTTAAATCTATACGATATAATACTTGTAGATAAGTGCTACACTGATTCAAATTATGCAGTAGTGTTCAATAATGATTATGATGACTATGCATATCCAACAGAGTCTGTAGTAGATGCTCTAGAGGCTTCTGCAGAGGAGCTTGGAATAAAATATGAAAAGTGCTGTATCCATTCATCAGATTTATTCTATCACCTTGAAAAGTCATATCTTGATGATGTAAAGGGAAGAGGATGTAAGGCTGTTGAAATGGAATCATTTGCCTTATTTACAATAGCAAAGGCCTTAAATAAGAATGCAGGTTGTCTTTTAACAGTATCAGATTCATTCTGCTATGAAGAGGAAATGAGTCCTGATGAAAGAGAAACTAAGTTTACTGCAATGATTGAAATGGCATTAAATATTAACTTATAAAAAAGGAATGAGCAATTCCTTTTTTGTTAGAAAGAGAAATTATGAAATTAACAATTCTAGATGATAAAAACAAACGTAATATTTTAAGAATTGAATATTTATTTTTAAGCAAAAAGGATACACAGCGTCATGCCACAACAAGAGCCCTATTATCCTACCTTTTAGTAATGGCTTGTAAGAAATATCCAAACAATGCCTTACTATGTAAGGCACTTGATAGGCTATATGGAGCTCAGGTTAGTGTTACAAACCTTGAATCAGATAACCATTTAGGCTTAAGCTTTTACATGGATTTTATAAATCCAAATAGCCTAAATGATAACAAATATACCTTTAAGGACTGCGTTGATATCTTTAAAGAGATTGTATATAACCCGCTTATTATAGACAATCATTTTGATGAATTGATATTTAACCAGCAGCAGGATGAGCTATATGATAATATACTATCTGATTTAGAGGATAAGGGATTTCAATCCTATATAAACGCAAGAGCCCTACTATATAAGCATATGGGAGGATATATTGATTCTGATGGAGCTCTAGAGGATGTTAAAAAAATAACTAATGCTGATTTAGTTAAGGAATATAGGCATATGATTGAGTGCGATGACTTAATCATAAGGGTATATGGAAATCTTAGTGATAATGATAGAGCATTAATTGATAGCTATAATGATAAGATTTGCCTAAATCCAAGATGGGAATATAAGCTTCCAGCAAATATTATTGAAAAAACAGATGATTATAAAGGCTATGAGTCATATCTTAGAATGGCCTATTATACTGGAGTCTTTGAAATAGATAAGCTTGAAAGCCTGGCCCTATCAATGCTATCAAGAATGCTTGCAGGAGACGCAACATCTCTATTCTTTAATGAAATAAGAGAGAAGAGAGGCTTATGCTATAACATTAAATGTCAGTATAATTCTCAAACATCATTTGTCACAGTAGCCTGTGAGCATAAAAAGGAAAATACTAAAGAAATAATGGAGCTTGTAGACTCTATTATAAATGATATAAAAAATAATAATTTTAGTGATGAGCTTATGGAAAGCGCAAGAGCTCTTTCTATAAATAGAATGCTTAAAAGATATGATTCATTTACAAATAATGTGATTCATAAGAGTAAGAAGCTTACATATGGAATTGATTATACAATAGATGATATTATAAGCCTTTATAAAAAGATTAAAAGAGAGGATATCGTTAAGGCTGCCAAGTCCCTAGCCCCAGTTTTAAGATATTGCTTTAGAGGTATATTAGAATGAGATTTATAGAGAACAAGGCTTTTAACCTAGAATATTATGATAAGGTATTAGATTGTGGGCTTAACATTAGATTTGTAAGAAAAAAGGGATTTATAAATAAGGCAGTCTTTCTTACAGTAGGATTTGGATCTAATTATAAGGACTTTACCTATAATTCTTTGGAATACCACCTAAAAAGTGGTATAGCTCATGCAATTGAGCATAAGATATATGAAAATAGTGATGGAAGTGATGCATTCAGAGAGCTTTCAATGATGGGAGTTGACGCTAATGCATTTACAACAACCAACTTTACCTGCTATCACTTCCAAACACCAAATGATATTATAAAGCCAATGCTTAAAACCTTTGATTTTGTGCTGCATCCATATTTTAACAAGCCTTCACTTGATAAGGAAATACCAATAATCCTTGAGGAGAAGAGTCGTAAGGAGGAGGATCCTTACTATTGGTATGATATAAAGATGGTAGAGCTTTTATATAAGGGTAGTGCAAGAGTAGATTCAGTGCTTGGTAGTGAAGAGGATATTAAGTCCTTTAAGCCAGAGGATCTATATGATGGATACAATGCCTTCTATAAGCCATCTAATATGTCACTTATAGTTGTAGGTGATGTAGATTTTGATCTGGTTTATAAGGAGGTTAATAATTACTTTTTAGATTATAAGAATGAGCCATGTGGTTTAATTCATCTTTTAAGTAATCAAGCAAAGGAGGAATCCTTTGTTATAAATAATCAGAATATAGAGATTCCAAAGGCTTCAATAGGCTTTAAGATGATGGAATCAACAGAGGCTGATTTCTTTAACTTCCAGGCATTATTCTATTATATGTATTCCTCATCAGGAGATAACAGGCTTAAAATGCTTAATGAGGGATTAATTAATACCTCTCTTGATGTAACAGTCTTCCATGAGGAGGATATGCTATATGGAGTTGTATCCATTGAGGATGAAGAGGCTGATGTAATGCTTCAAAACATCCTAGATAATTTAGAATCCTTTGATATTAAGCAAATGAACGAAGAGGATTTAATTCTATTTAAAAGATATTATCTAGGTGGTACATATTCTATTGGAGATAATATCTCTGTACTTGCTGAAAGTATGGCATTTAAGATGGCAATGCATGAGGATTTTATTAAAATTCCAGAGCTTATTAATAATGTCACTCTTGATGATGTTTATAACGCATTTAATTTTTATAAGAATGCTATAAAGGTTAAAATCTTTATGAAATAAAGGATTTATATTAATCCTTTGAAAAAAGTAGAAGTAACAATTATTTATTAATTTAAAATTGAATTAAGCATTTATAAAAATCATTTTATTTATGCAATCAATGAATAATGAAACGACCTTAATTGGTCGTTTTTATTTTTTAGTAAAATAAATTATTATATTTTTCAAGGAAAGGAGGATCTGATTTGTATAATTATGTGTTTCTTGTAGGGCGCTTAGTACGTGATATTGAGGTTAGAAAGACTGAGAATGGTAAGGATGTATCAACTATGACATTAGCCGTTACTCGTTCATTTAAAAATCCTCAAACAAATACTTATGATGCCGATTTTATTAATATCTCCTTATGGGAGCCTTTTGTCGGAAGTGTTGCTGAGCATGCTAGAAAGGGTGATGCCCTAGCTGTTAAGGGAAGACTTCAAACTAGAAAAGAGGATATTAATGGAAAAAATATCTATACTCAAGAGGTAGTAGCAGAACGTGTACTTTTCCTATCTCTTAATAAGCAATCTCTTGAGGAATAAGATGAGGGGAAACCCTCATTTTATTTTGCAATTGAATTTTTCTATGATATAATGTAATTGGGTGATAATGTGAAAAAGATTTTAAATTACCTTTCATACATTGAAATTGGTATATGTGCATTTATTATTATAATAGGGTCATTCTTCCCAATGTTTCATCTAGAAGCAGGAACAATTGATAGTGATATTAATGCATGGCATGCTATTGCGGGAGTAGAAAGTGGTTCTTCAAGTGGAATTGGAAAATACCTTGAGTTTTCTTTCTTATGCTTATTACCATTCTTATTTATTGTAGCTATTATTGTTGTTAATGTTTTATATGATAATAGAAAGAATATTAAGATTGACCTAATAAGATTATGTCTACTTATGGTCACAGCGGTTATGTTTGTTTTTTACATGAGACTTGTTAATCCAGGTCCTCACTTTAATAGCTATAGTGAGATTGCTAAGTTCTTATCTCATACTTGGGGTAATTATGCTATCGCAATTATCCTTATGTTCCCAATTGTTTGTGAGATTATAAAGCTTATCAAGGATATAAAGGCTAATAAGAGTAATAAAGAAGAGTAATCTTCTTTATTTTTTTATATTAATTATGTTATAATTAATAATAATTAGGAGTGATTGGAAATGAAGCAGTATTTAGATTTATGTAGACACATTTTAGCTAATGGGCATTACAAGGATGATAGAACTGGAACTGGTACGTATTCTATTTTTGGATACCAGGCCCGCTATGACCTTAATGAGGGATTCCCATTACTTACAACAAAGAAGGTATTTTTAAGAGGAATTATTCATGAGCTTTTATGGTTCATCTCTGGTTCAACTAATATTAAGTATTTAGTTGATAACAATGTTCATATTTGGGATGATTGGGCTTATGAGAAGTATAAGAAGTCAGATGAGTTTAATGGAGATGACATGAAGCAATTTGCAGAGCATCTTAAGTCTCTTCCCTCAGATGATCCATTTGTTGTTAAATGGGGTGAGCTTGGACCAGTTTATGGAAGACAATGGAGAAACTTTAATGAGGAGGGTGTAGATCAGCTTAAAAATCTTATTGAAGAGATTAAGCATAACCCTAACTCAAGACGTTTAATTATCTCAGCATGGAATCCATGTGAGGTTGATCAAATGGCCTTACCTCCATGCCATTCATTTATGCAATTCTATGTTATAGATGGAAAGCTTTCTTGCCAGCTATATCAAAGAAGTGCAGATATATTCCTTGGAGTTCCATTCAATATCGCATCATATTCATTATTTACAATGATGATTGCGCAGGTTTGTGGACTTGGTGTTGGTGAGTTTATTCATACTATGGGTGATGCTCATATTTATTCTAACCACGTTGACCAAATTAATCTTCAGCTTACACGAAAGCCTAAGGCTTTACCTCATATGAAGATTAATCCAAATGTTAAGTCAATCTTTGATTTTAAGATTGAGGACTTTGAACTAGAGGGATATGATCCATATCCAGCTATTAAGGGAGCTGTTGCGGTATGATAAAGCTTATTTGGGCACAGGACAAGAATGGACTTATTGGAGCTAATAATAAAATGGCTTGGCATTGCAAGGAGGATTTATTATACTATAAGTCTTTAACACAGGGTCAAACAGTCCTTCTTGGATATAATAACTATGTATCCTTAATGGGATATTATAAGGATAAGCCACTTCCTTATGGAAAGATTTATCTATTAACTCATAGGGATATTAAGATTGAAGGAATTAATGTAATTCATTCAATAGATGAAGCATTAAAGGAAGATGATTTATGGGTAATTGGAGGAGCTCAAATATATAAGCTAATGCTTGAGCATGCAGATTATCTATATGTTTCACTTATAAAAGGTGATTATGTAGGAGATACATATTTCCCAGAGGTTTGCTATGATGATTACATCTTAGAATCAAAAAGGGAAAGCGATGTAGCTACCTACCTAGTATATAAAAGGAAGTAATTAGTATGTTATTAATTTTTTATATGTTGATTTGTTTCTTTGCATCAACAGCACTTTATTGTGTATTCCTACCATCTCCAAATAATTGGTGGTATGTATTATGGGTTGTTTGTGGAATTCTTACAATGCTTGTAATGTTTGTTCTATTACTAGGATTAAATCTATTTATCTTTAAGATTACAAAGCCACAAAATAGATTTAAGCATTGGGTATTATGGCAATATGTAGACCTTATCTTAATTTTCTTTAATATTAAGATTGAAATTGAGGGTAAGGAAAATATTCCAGCTGACCCAGTTGTTGTATATGCAAATCACAAGTCAATGCTAGATCCAGTTATTTTATTCTATGTATATAGAATGTGTAACAAGTCAATCATTTCAGCTGTTGGTAAATCTACCCTAAACAAGGTTGGATTTATGCATAGGCTAATGAATTATATGGGAGCTATTTCTATCAATAGAGAAAATGATAGAGAGGCTGCAAAGGAAATGATTGTTGGTATCAAGAGAATTAAGGAAACTAAGATGGGATATATTATTTTCCCAGAGGGTGGAATTAAGACACGTGATACAGAAGAGATGGTTGAGGTTAAGGCAGGTGCCTATAAGCTTGCCACTAAGGCTGGAGCAGCAATTTCTCCTGTAAGTATTATTGGTACATCTAAGTTTAAGCATCTGAACAAGTTTAAGGCTAATAGATGTAAGATTATTATTCATAAGCCAATTTATAAGGAGGAATATGACAAGCTTAATACTCAGGAGCTTGGAGAAAAGGTATTCGAAATTGTAAATGCAGGTGTTAGAGATGGACAATCAAACTAATGGTGGATATACAGTTACTAAAAAGATGAAGATAGCTGCAGGGGTAACATTTCTTGTAACCTTTATCTTTATGATATTCTTTTTAGTAAGTGTTCTTGCAATTAAAAATAATGTAGTAATTATAATTGCTACAATCCTTTTTGTAGGAAGTGTCCTTGTAGAAGGATATGTCCTATTAAAGATACTTGGAGTTTGGTATAAGAATTATACAGAAAAGTATAAGGGATTATAGAAGAGGGTGATTTAGGTGATATTAATTTCATATGGTACTGTGCTATTAATTATAATTGCAGTATTAATCGTTGCTTCAATCATAGCATTTATCCTTATAAAGCCATTTAATATCATGTACTCTCGCTATAAGATTAATAAAAAGCTTAAGGATTTCTTAGGAGAAAATAATATTGAAAGGCTTTATAGAGTTCATAATCTACCCTATGATTATGAGATGATTTTAAGAAATTCTAGATATTTTATTTATCTTTTACCAAATCCTAAAAATTATGATATCCATTTTATAGATGATAGATTCTATTTTATGGATAAGCATTTAAAGACAAAAAAGAAGATTAAGCTTGGTTCATTTTACAAATTTGAGCCAGCAATTGATAAAAATAGAGAAACAAAGAAGCTTATCATTGTATATCCTAATACAGACTTTATCTATAACCACTTAGATAATGTTAATAAGGTCTTTGTTTATGTTAATGATTTAGTTGGTGGAATCTATATAGTAAGCGCAACTGATTTATATAATCTAGAGGAGCTTTAATAATGAAGTATTTGTTTTATGATTGTGAATGTGCAAACTCCTTTGATAAGGTATCAAAGATTTGCTCACTTGGATATTGTCTTTCAGACATAGATTTTAATTTAATAAATAAGGAAGACATTATTGTAAATCCTGAGGCTCCATTTGATTATCACTTATATAATAAGAAAAGTGATGTACAGCTTTCATATCCTAAAAAGGAATTCTATAATGCCCCTACCTATAAGGAGCATTATGATAAGATTAAGGAGCTTTTTACATCTGATGTTATAGTATTTGGATTTTCACTTGATAATGATATTAAGTTTATCCTTGATGCAAATATGAGATATCATCTTCCTGATTTTAATTTTAAGTATTTAGATGTACAAACAATCTATAGGCTTTATAGTGGGGAAGAGAATAATACCTCACTTGATAATGCGGCATTAGAGCTTGGAATTGATATTAGTGATGAAACACTTCATAAATCAGATGATGATGCCTATATGACACTCCTTGTATTTAAGGCTATTATGGATAAGCTTGATACAAGATCACTTAGACTTATTTTAGATAAGTATAAGCTTGAGCTTGCATCTGTTGAAGGATTTAAGAAAAAGAAGCTTGAGCGTAAGGCACAAAAGGAGCGTAAGCAGCAGGAATATTTAAAGAATAAGGAAAAGCTTAAGAACCTTTTACCATTGTATGGTAAGGAGTCAGATAAGCCATTATCAGATAAGTATAAGGGAATGAGATTTTCATTTTCTAATCAGGTAGTGCAATATGCTGATAAGGCTATAGAGGCTCAAAGGGTTATTTATAATAATGGTGGTATAACACTTAGAGAAAGAGAAAATGATACAATCCTTATTGTTGGTCACAAGGAAAGGCTTGATGCCCTTAATGAGGAAGGTATTAAATATATTAACGTTAACGAGATATTGGGGTGATTCTTAGTGAAGGATATCGACAGGTATATAAATAAGCACCAGTACAAGAAGGCTTATAACATTTGCTATAAGGCTATATTGAGGCGTGATAAAACTGCATATAAGCATATGGGTGATTTATATCTTGCTGGTTACTTCGTTGAGAAAAGTCCTAAGAAGGCCCTTGAGTATTATCAAAAGGGTGTAGAGGCACAGGATTATGATGCCTATATCGCTATGGGAATATTATTCCTTGAGGGTACATCTATTAAAAGAGATCTTGAGGAGGCCTATAGCTTATTTTTAGAGGCTCATTCAAATGGTGCAAAGGACGCGTCATTTTATATGGGATATATGACATTAAATGGACTTGGATGTATTGAGTCATTTGATGAGGCAGAAAGATTCTTCCTTGAAGGAAGAGAGAAGGGTGAGGTTAAAAGCATATATGCCTTAGCTTCACTATATTTAAAAAATCAAACTATCTCTAATAATGTTATGAAGGCCGTCTCTTTATTAAAGGAGGCAGCCTCACTTAATAGCATTAGAGCTTTAAAAAAGCTTGGTGATATGTATTTTGCAGGAGAGAATGTAGAGCAGGATTTAGAGTATGCATTTACATGCTATATGAAGGCTTCAATGCTTGGAGATTTGGAGTCAACGATAAATGTCGGTGAAGCATATTGCTATGGGGATGGTGTAGAAATTTGTTATAATAAGGCGTATAAGTATTATAATATCGCGCTTAATCATGGCTATCCTACAGCCTATAATAGAATGGGAGATCTATTATTCTTTGGTAGGGGAGTTAAAAAGGATTTGATTAAGGCATATGAATACTATATGGAGGCAGCACAAAGCTGCGAGGTATCTGAGGAGGTATCCTACTCATATTTCTGTTGTGGGAAAATGAGATATTATGGGGAAGGAATCTCACAGGATTACCAAAAGGCCTTTGAGTTTTTCAATAAGTCACTTGATGCCTATGATTTAGGTGTTGCACACCTATACATTGGAAAATGCTATATCTATGGACACGGAGTAGAGCAGAATATTAAGGAAGGCTATGATGAGCTACTTAAGGCACAGGCATTAGGAAGTATTGATGATGAGAATCTTTTAGATATGCTTGTTGTTGATATGGATGGTAATGTAGGATTTAAGAATTGAGGGATAAGTTTATGAAAGAAATCGATGTTTTAGTTGAAAATGCAAGTAAAGCCCTAGAGGAGTATGAAGGATTTACTCAGGAGCAAATTGACTACATTGTAGCCAAGGCTTCAGTAAGAGCAATTGAGGCTCATGGTGAGCTTGCAAAGCTAGCTTATGAGGAAACAGGAAGAGGAGTATTTGAGGATAAGGCTACAAAGAATCTTTTTGCATGTGAGTATGTTGTAAATCATATGCGTCATTTAAAGACTGTAGGTGTAGTTGATGATAATCCTGTAACAGGAATCGTAAAGATTGCTGAGCCAGTAGGAGTTGTAGCAGGTCTTACACCAGTTACAAACCCAACAGCTACTGCAGTATTTAAGTCACTAATTTGCTTAAAGACTCGTAACCCAATTATCTTTAGCTTCCACCCAAGTGCAAATAAATCATCAATCGCGGCTGCAAAGATTGTTCGTGATACAGCAATCGAGGCAGGAGCTCCAAAGTATTGTATTCAATGGATTGAAGAGCCTTCTATGGAAAAGACTTCAGCTCTTATGAATCATGACGGAGTTGCGATGATTTTAGCAACAGGTGGTAATGCCATGGTTAAGGCCGCATACTCTTGTGGTAAGCCAGCCTTAGGAGTAGGAGCTGGAAATGTTCCTGCATTTATGGCAGCTGACTGTGATATTAAGCAGGCAGTTAATGATATCGTTATGTCAAAGTCATTTGATAATGGTATGGTTTGTGCTTCAGAGCAGGCTGTAATTATCGATGAAAGTATATATGATGAGGCAGTTAAGGAGTTTGAAAGACATTTATGCTATGTAGCTAAGCCAAGCGAGAAGAAAATGCTTGAGAAGTTTATGTTTGGTGTAGATGAGACAAACTATGAGGCTGCAAAGCTAAATCCAAACATTGTAGGACATCCTGCTGCAGAGATATGTGCTGATGCTGGATTTAAGATTAAAGAAAATACACCAGTTGTACTGGTTAAATGTGATAATGTAGGAGTAAATGAGCCTCTTACAAGAGAAAAGCTATCTCCAATACTAGCCCTACTTAAGGCTAAGGGAAATGATGATGGTATTAGACTTGCCAAGGAAATGGTAATGTTCAATGGACTTGGACATAGTGCCGCTATCCACACAAGGGATAAGGCCCTATCAGAAAGATTTGGTACTGAAATACCTGCAATACGTATCATTTGGAATTCTCCATCAACATTTGGTGGAATTGGAAATGTGTATAATTCATTTATACCATCAATGACTCTAGGATGTGGATCTTATGGACACAATTCTACAGATGATAATGTATCAGCAATTAATCTACTTAACATTAAGAAGGTTGGAAGGAGACGTAACAATATGCAATGGTTTAAGGTACCACCTAAGATTTATTTTGAACGTAATTCAATTGAATACCTACACCAAATGGAATTTGTTAACCGTGTAATTATTGTAACTGATCAATCAATGGTTCAGCTTGGCTATGTAGATAAGGTAACTGACCAGCTTAAGATTAGACGTAATGAGGTTACATATCAGCTATTCTGTGATGTAGAGCCAGACCCATCTATTCAGACAGTAAAGCGTGGAGTTGAGCTTATGAAATCATTTAAGCCAGACACAATTATTGCCCTTGGAGGAGGAAGCCCTATGGACTGTGCTAAGGGAATGTGGCTATTCTATGAGCATCCAGAAATTGATTTCAATGATTTAAAGCAAAAGTTTATGGATATTCGTAAGCGTGCCTTCCGTTATCCATCCCTTGGAAAGCTTGCAAAGCTTGTATGTATTCCAACTACATCAGGTACAGGTTCTGAGGTTACACCATTTGCGGTATTAACTGATGCAGTAGAGCATAAGAAATATCCTCTTACAGACTATGCACTTACACCATCAGTTGCAATCGTAGATCCTCTATTTGTAGATACACTTCCAAGAAGTATTGTTGCAGATACAGGACTTGATGTATTAACACATGCAACTGAGGCTTATGTTTCAACTCTTGCAAATGATTACACAGATGGACTTGCTGTTCAAGCAATTAAGATGGTATTTAAGTATTTAAAGGAGTCTTATGATACTGGAAATCAAGAGGCAAGAGAGAAGATGCACAATGCATCTACAATCGCTGGTATGGCATTTGCTAATGCCTTCCTTGGAATGTGCCACTCTATGGCTCATAAGTTTGGAGCAGAGTTTTATACAATACCACATGGAAGAATTAATGCAATCCTATTACCACATATAATTAGATATAATGGTACAATGCCTGAAAAGCTTTCTACTTGGCCAAAGTATAACAAGTATGACGCAAATGAGCGTTATGCAGAGCTTGCAAGTGCAATTGGACTTAAGTTTAATACTGTTGAAGAGGGAGTCGAGGCATATGCTAAGGCTTGTGGAGAGTTAGCCGCTTCAGTAGGAATTAAGATGAGCTTTGAGGCTCAGGGAATAAAGAGAGAGGATTTAGAGGCAGTTGTTGAGAAGCTTTCATATCTTGCATATGAGGATCAATGCTCACCAGCTAACCCAAGAGTACCTCTTGTTGCAGACATGAAGGAAATCTATATGACTGCATTTGATACAAAGGAGTTTATGAAGTAATAATGACTGAGTTTATATTTATCAGACATGGACAAACAGATGAGAATAAGAAAAAGCATATTCAAGGAAGAAGAGATATACCACTTAATGAATGTGGTATGTCTCAGGCTTTACTATGTGGAGAGTTTTTAAAAAGAAATGGGTATACATTTGATGTGATATACTCCTCTCCACTATCAAGAGCAGTTAAAACTGCTGAAATAATTAACGATGTATGTAATACAGGTCTTGATATTATCAAAAGTGAAGGCTTTATAGAGCGCTCGTTTGGAGTAAAGGAGGGCTGCGATGTCTGTCATGAGGTATTTAAGGAAATAAATGATGACAGTGCAGAGGGACTTGAAAAAAGCTATGAGGTACAAAAAAGAGTACTAGATGAGCTTTATAGAGTAGCAAAGCTTTATGATGGTAAAAGGGTATTAGTAACAACACATTCTCATACTATTAAGGCTATCACAACCTACTGTGATCCTGATAAATATCATTTTGAGGATAGACTTTCAAACTGCGCCCTATCTATATTTAATGTAGATAAAGATAAGGTTATGGTTAAAGATTTTAATATTGAAACTCAAAACTAGGACAATTCGACTTGAATTGTCCTTTTTATATTGTTGCAATTTATGGTGTATTTTTATATAATTAAATCGTTAGGATGGGTTTTGAAATGAATGCTTTAAAAAGATTTAGAGAAAAAGG
>JAILRQ010000111.1 GCA_024698125.1 Acholeplasmatales bacterium | reverse complement strand
TTTTTTGCTATATTTTTTTGAATTGTCGGCAATGCGCCAAAAGGTAATTTTTATAGTCTTATTTTAGCATATTTAAAAATATTGTATAAAAAAGAAAAGTGCAGATTATTTAAATCTGCACTCCTAAAATCAAATTATAATACGTGCTTTAATAGCTCGTCATTTGATAATGGTGATAGGTATGATGGAGCAATATCAAATACTGTCTTACATCCCTTAACACCCTCAGCTTGAAGTCTCTTAGCAGCTCTTGCATATGCTACAAGAACTGATCCTGTAAACTCAGGATTTGAGTCAAGCTTTAAGCTGTACTCAATTACATGCTTGTTCTCATTGTTGAATCCAGTTTGTCCAGTACGGATAACGAATCCTCCATGAGGAAGACCAGCATGGTCTCTTTGAAGCTCTTCCTCTGTTATGAAGTTAACTGTTGTATCATAATCAGAGAAATAGTTAGGCATAGTCTTAATCTCTTGCTCAATCTTCTTAAGATCAGCACCTGGCTTAGCTACAACGTAGCAAAGACGAGTATGCTTATCTCTTGTTGTAAGAGTTGGATTAGATCCACTTCTTACAGCCTCTAAAGCCTTATCTACTGGGCAAGTATATTGTCTTGCATCTTGTACTCCTTCAATTCTTCTAATGGCATCAGAGTGTCCTTGAGATACTCCCTTACCCCAGAATGTATAATCACTACCATCAGGTAATACGCACTCAGCATATAATCTATTTAAGCTGAACATACCTGGGTCCCAACCAACTGAAACGATTCCTACGTTTCCTTGAGCCTTACATACTGCATCTACATCATTAAAATGCTTTAATGCATTTGCATGTGTATCAAATGAATCAATAACGTTGAAGTTCTTTGCAACCTCTGGAGTTTGCCAAGGAAGATCTGTTGCACTTCCTCCACAAAGAATCATAACGTCAATCTTTCCCTTATAAGAAGGGATGTTGTCTACATGGTCAACCACTGCAGACTTATTTCTAATTGTTACAGTCTTAGGATCACGACGAGTAAATACTGCCACTAGGTTTGTATCTGCATTCTTCTCGATTGCAGCCTCAACACCCTTTCCTAAGTTACCATAACCATAAATACCAATATTAATCATATTATAGCACCGTCCTCACGTAAAGAATTATAACACAAAAGTTTTTAATTTCTATTTAATATACAAAAAAAATTAAGTGGAGGGCCTCCACTTAAATTTTATTTAAAATTATTTTTTGTTTTTTGTATATTATTTTAATTTTAATTCAAGACTAATTAAGGCTTTAAATAATTATATAATTAAGCAAAAGCTTATTAGTTATATTGTCTATTTTTGAACTTTTCAATAATCTTATTGAATCTTGAAGAGTCCTTATCTAAAGCCTTTATACGAACAATATTATGCTCTAAAAGCTTATTCCCGTTGAACTCATAGATTTCATAGTTCTTAAGATCACCAGTTGTTGGCATCTTCTCACAAATGATTGAAGCTACATTTCCTGATTCAATAAGAATTAAATAGATATGATAATCTACCTTATTCTTATTATCATCAATAAGATATGTATCTGCTCCCTCATACTTTGTATTTTGAAGAACTGTATCAAATGCTTCCTTATTAAACTTCATTTTAATTACTCCTTAATTTAAATCATAAAACTTTAATGATATATCTAAAGCTTTTGGTGAATGTGTTAATGCTCCTACAGAGATGAAATCAACTCCAAGGCTTGATACCTCTTTAATACGACCTACTGTCATATTTCCTGAAGCCTCAAGCTTATGCTTTGACTTATCATTATTCTTAACACACCATAGCATATCATCATTTGACATATTATCAAGCATGATTACATCAGCCTCTGTAGCTTGTGCTTCAAGGAATTCCTCTCTTGTTTCAACCTCTACCTCAACCTTCTTTGTAATCTTATCCTTTAGTGTTTTTACAGCGTTAGTAATAGATCCTGCAGCTACTATATGATTATCCTTAATCATAGCCATATCAGATAAGCTATAGCGGTGGTTAGTACCACCACCATCTACTACTGCCATCTTTTCAAT
>JAILRQ010000109.1 GCA_024698125.1 Acholeplasmatales bacterium | reverse complement strand
AGCTTATGCTTTTGCATATCTACACCTATTACATAAACCTTTATTATGTCTCCTACACTTAATACATCAGATGGATGCTTAATATATCCCTTTGAAATCTTAGATATATGTACAAGCCCATCATATTTAACACCACAGTCTACAAAGGCTCCGAAGTCTACTACATTACGTACTGTACCCATTAGCTCTTCACCTATCTTTAGATCCTCAAAGTGCTTAATATCATCTCTAAGCTTAGGCTGTGCATATTCATCTCTTGGGTCTCTTGTAGGGGCTACTATAGCATCTAGGATGTCATCAAGTGTATACTTATCAACATCTACATTCTTTTGTATCATTTCCCTATTACAGCTTCCTACAGCCTTTTTAGCCGCATCATCACCAATAGATGTAATATTAAGCTCCTTCATGATTCTTAAGGCCTTATCATATGATTCAGGGTGGATACGAGTATTATCTAGGATATTATCTGAATCAGGTACTCTTGTAAATCCTACACATTGCTCATATGCCTTAGGTCCAAGCTTTGATACCTTTAATAGCTCCTTACGTGATTTAATACCACCATTAGCCTTACGATATTCTACAATGTTTTCAGCAATTGTTTTGTTAATTCCTGCGACATGTGATAATAGGGATGCTGAGGCTGTGTTTACATCAACTCCTACAGAGTTAACTGCATCCTCAACAACTCTATTTAAGGATGTTTCAAGGTCTGTAGGATTTACATCATGCTGATATTGTCCTACACCAATTGATTTAGGGTCAATCTTTACAAGCTCTGCAAGAGGATCCTCAAGTCTTCTTGCAATAGATACAGCACTTCTTTCCTCTACATGGTAATCTGGGAATTCCTCCTGAGCAATCTTTGAAGCACTATATACAGAGGCTCCTGCCTCTGATACTATTACATATTTAGCCTTAAGGCTATATTCCTTAATAGTTTGTGCAATAAACTCCTCTGTCTCTCTTGAGGCTGTACCATTACCTATAGCTATTAGGTCAATATTATATTTCTTACATAGTGAGGCTACTATTACCTTACTCTTTTTAACATCAGCCTCATTAGCTACACTACCCTTACTTCTTTCATTAGGGTATATTACATTCTTATCTAAGACATTACCCTGGCTATCAATTACTGCCATCTTACATCCAGTTCTAAAGGCTGGGTCTACTCCAAGAACCATTTTACCCTTTATAGGAGCCTGTAATAGAAGGTTTTTAAGGTTTAATGAGAATACCTTAATGGCACTGTCTGATGCCTCCTTAGAAAGGTTATTTCTAATCTCACGCTCAATTGATGGCTTTATAAGCCTCTTATATGAATCTATTATTGCGTCCTTTATATCACTTGTAAATATAGAGGCCTCATTCTTTATAATATGTCTATTTAAAAACTCAATATATCTTTCATCATCAAAGGCTAGGGATACGCTAAGTATTCCTTCATTTTCTCCACGGTTGATTGCAAGTACTCTATGATTTTTAATCTTAGAGATTTGCTCACTATAATCATAATAGTTCTTATAAACCTCCATCTCATCTGTGGCATTCTTTTTGATTTTTGTTACAATTGAGGCAAAGCTTGAGGCCTTATCACGAATATAGCTTCTATATGCGGCATTATCAGATACCCATTCAGCTATAATATAGCCTGCGTTTAATATTATTTCATTAGGATCTGTTAAATCATCCTTCTGATACTTTAGAGCTATTTCCTCTCTAGAGCCTGATGTAGGAAAGCTCATCATTATCTTAGCTAGGGCTTCAAGTCCTAAAGCTATAGCCTTTGTAGCCTTTGTTTGCTTCTTTTCCTTATAAGGACGGTAGATATCCTCTACCTCAACAAGCTTCTTACACATATCAATGCGCCCAGCAAGCTCATCTGTTAAAAGACCCTTTTCATTTATTAGTCTTTTAACATCATCCTTTCTTTTCTTTAAATCCACAGTATAGCTATAGGCATCAGATATGGCTCTTATCTGATTCTCATCTAAACCATGTGTCATTTCCTTACGATATCTTGCGATAAATGGTACTGTAGCACCATCCTCTAAAAGCTTTAATGTAGCCTCACAATCCTTAATATTTAAATTAAGATTTCTTGAGACCTCCTCTAATAATTCATTATCCATAATCTTCTCCTAAAAAATAATGCCACTAAAGCTAGTGGCATAATTAATATTAACCAAGTATTTCCTTTAAGGCCTCATATTGGTTATTTACAAATCTAATTGCATCCTTAACATCGTTCATAGTATAGTCATATGTTTCAGTTTCCTTACTGTTTCCATATGCATACTCACTATACTTTCCACTATAGTAATATGCTAATACATTTGATGATGTGATTCCAGATACTGAATTAGCAGTTTCTGTTTCATTACCATCATCATCAGTTGATACAGTTCCTAGTGCTCCAGAACCCTTTGAGTTTCCAGTATATACTAGGTAGAACTCTATTTGCTGATATTGATCATCAATAGTTCCATTATTAACATCTGAAGCATCTAGCTCGTTATATTGTAAAACCTTCTTATAAAGCTTTTCAATGTTTTCCTCTAATAATGCATCAGTATCATTATCCTCTGGATCGAATGATGCATCATCCCAATAGAAGATAAATAGATTTTCTACATCATCCATCTTAGTCTTAGCTGTATCATATGAAATTGAATAGCTATCATCTATAGCACTGAAATAATCATAATCATCATCAACTACTACAAAATATACGATTAAGCAAGTAGCTACTACAGCTGCAATAAATGCTGTAATACAAGAAGATAGGATAATCCAGAACTTCTTTGTATGCTTAACTGCTCCTCTTTGCTTTTTAACTTTTTTTACTACTCTAGGCATTAAATTCACTCCTTAAACAATATACTAGATTATTATATATTATTACCTACTTTTTTTCAAGCCTCGCCTTTCTTCTCCATAAGATCTAAGGCAAGCTCCTTTATTCTACTAAGCCTATGGTTTAATCCTGACTTAGTAATATGCTCATCATACTGTACCTCTAGTATTTCTATAAGCTCATTTAATGAAGCCTCAGGGTTTTGTTTACGAACCTTCATTATTAGTAATAATCTTCCATCAAGCTTCTCTAAAGGATAGTTATATTCAATATATCTAATATACTTTAGCTGCTCCTGGGCACTCTTTAGAGCCTTACTATCATTTGCTACCTCAATGTTTAGCTTACGCTGAACATTTGAGTGAAGCTCACGCTCTATTTGAGCCTCTTCAAGCTTAAATGCAGCTTGAATTGATCCTATTATTCTTAAGAAGTCCTTTATTGATTCTAGGGCCTTCATATAAATAACATAGTTATCACGACGCTTTGTTATTTTGGCATTTAGGTCAAAATGATTCATTAATGCCTGTATAAATACTGATTCCTCACCAGATGTTGTATATATTTCTAGGTGATAGTTTGATGAATCTGGGGAATTAACGCTTCCCTTTACAAGGAAGGCTCCTCTAAGATATGCGGCTATTGTATCACTATTTGATAATATCTCATCCTGGTTAGGGGATTTAGTTAAGAGTCCAAACTCCTCTAGTATTGCGTCTGACATTGAATTGATATTAATGTAATAAATGTTGTTTTGGTTTAGTCTATTTACCTTTTTAGAGGCAATAGATACATCACATTTAATATAATTCTTTAGTAATGTAAGGAAGCGACGAGCTACATTGGCATTAGCGGTTTGAAATGATATTTTTATACCACTAGATTCTATTATAACCTCTGATGCAAGACGTAGCATACTTTCAAGCTCATACATCTGCTCTATTAAGTTTTTTGTAGGTAGGGCTGATATTTCGTCCTTTACATCACTTGAATATGACATATAAACTCCTTACTCAACAAGTATTTCTAATAAATCAATAAACTTAAATATTTCATAATCAGGATTCTCTTGATCAATTAAATCCTTCTTAGATGAATACATTACACCACAGGCCTTTACTCCTGCAGCCTTGGCAGCCAAAATATCATTTGGATGGTCTCCAACATACATGATATTTATTCCTTCATGTCCTTCTGGGTATAGGGCCTCTAAAGCCTTATTTATTCCATCTGGTGATGGCTTTGGTGTGGCTTCACCCTCACCAATAATTACATCCATGCAGTCCTCTATACCACATAGGCTTAATCCTAGGTCTAGAGCCTGTCTACGCTTTGATGATACAACACCAAGCTTATATCCCTTCTTATGAAGAAGGCGTACTACCTCTTTTACATTATCAAATGGCTTTGCATACTCATTATGTCTTTCCTCATTAAAGGCTCTGTAGTAAGCAATCATTTCCTCAATTCTAGCTTCATCATCACAGTATCTAGAAAATGTTTCATGTAAGGTTGGGCCAAAGAATGATTCAAGCTCCTCATCTGTAAGAGTGTGCTCTGGGAAATACTTTTCAAATGTATATTCGAATGAGGCAAATATTAATCCTCTTGTGTTTATTAAGGTACCATCTAAATCAAATAGGATACAGCTAAACCTATTAGCTGCGACCTCATCAATAATTTCAATATATCCCTTTTTAGGTCCCTTAAATCTCTTAAGAACAAGGAATGCTACACCAGCAACAACAAATAGACATGATGTAAGAATTGATACATAAATAGGTCCTATCATAAGTGGGTCTGATGCATCTCCATGTGTACGTAGTGTTTCAGTAAATGTTCTTACACATCCGTACCAAATAAGATATAGTCCCATTAAATCTCCTGATAATAGCTTCTTACTCTTACGACGAATCACAAACATTAATATTAATCCTACAAGGTTTAATAGTGATTCGTATAAGAACACAGGATGACGGTAGGCACCATCAATATACATTTGTTCTGTTATAAATGATGGAAGTAGGGCTTTAAATAGCTTTACATTTTGGATTACTCCTCCATAAAGCTCCTGATTAAAGAAGTTTCCCCATCTTCCAAGTATTTGTCCAATTAAAAATCCTGGGGCTACAATATCAAATACCTTATATAATGATACCTTCTTATGACGGCACCACCAATAGATATAGGCAAGAGCTGCAATAACTCCTCCCTGTATTGCAAGTCCTGATAATCCACCACTATTTAGTCCTAGGACATCTGCTAGTGAATCGAAATCATCAAGATTAAATATTACATACCATAATCTTGCACCTACGATGGCAAGTGGTACACATACTATTACTCCCCAATATATAAAGTCTGAATATATTCCAAGCTTCTTTCCTTCTCTAAGACCATGAATTACGGCTAAAATAATACCACATAATATAAATATGGCATACCATCTAATACCTAGGAAAGCTACTGGATCTATAGCATTAATCACCATTGCTTTCTCCTCTCTTAGCAAGCTTATTTATGCTTTGAGTGAATTCAAGGGCTGAATTGTATCCAAATAGCTTAAGCTTTTCATTCATAGCGGCACTTTCTACAAGTAATGATACGTTACGTCCAGGAAGTACTGGAATTACTACGTGAACGATATCTGAGTTAAAGTACTTAACTGTATCGTTAGAAAGTCCTAGTCTATCATAATACTTATCTGACTCCCACTTCTCAAGCTCAACTACAAGCTGAACTCTCTTTGATTTACGGAAGGCTCCTGCTCCAAACATTTTAACAACATCTACAATTCCGATTCCACGGATTTCTAGATATCTTTCAAGTACCTCTGGTGCGTTACCAATGATATATCCCTGCTCACGCTCATAGATATCAACACGGTCATCAGATATTAGCTGATGTCCTCTCTTGATAAGCTCTAGAGCTGTTTCACTCTTTCCAATTCCACTCTTACCAATGATAAGAGTTCCCATTCCATTAATATCCATTAATACTCCATGCACTGTTTGACGTGGTGCAAGCCTTGATTGAAGGTATGAATATACCTTTGAGTTTAATGGTGTAGTTCTTAGCTCTGACTTAAGGAAGCAAATATTATACTCATTTGCAAAATCCTT
>JAILRQ010000093.1 GCA_024698125.1 Acholeplasmatales bacterium | reverse complement strand
TACTCCAGTAGCTGAGTTTGATCCAGTATTTATATCTGGAACAAATGTTGAACGTGCAACCCTTCATAATGAGGATTTCATAAGAATTCGTGATATAAGAGTTGGAGATTATGTAAAGGTTAGAAAGAGTGGAGAGATTATACCTGAGGTATTTGAGGTAGATATGTCTAAAAGAGATCCTAATCTTGAGCCATTTAAGATGATTGAATGCTGTCCTGAATGTGGAACAAGGCTTCAAAGATTAGAGGGTCAAGCAGATTATTTCTGTCCTAATGAGGATTGTAGATCTCGTAAGCTTAATTCAATAATTCATTTCGCGTCAAAGCCTGCAATGAATATTGAATCCCTAGGACCATCCCTAATCGAAAGATTCTATGATCTAGGATATATAAAGGATATAGATGATCTTTATAGATTAAAGGATCATTATGATGAGCTTATAGGGCTTGATAAGCTTGGAGTAAAAAGTGTTGATAACATCTTAGAATCAATTGAAATATCTAAGTCAAATAACCTTGATAAGGTATTATTTGGACTAGGTATTAAAAATGTTGGAGCTAAGGCTGCAACATCAATCTGCAACAAATATAAATCCCTTGAGGAAATAATTGATGCGAGGTATGAGGATTTAATAACTATTCCTGATGTAGGTGATATAATTGCTAAATCCTTAACAGAATACTTTAAAAGAGAGGATAAGCTTAAGCTTGCCTATAGCCTAAAGGAGCTTGGAGTTAATACTATATATAAGGAAAAGGATATAGTAGGTGGAGTATTTGCGAATAAGATAGTAGTAATTACAGGTACACTAGAGGGCTTATCAAGAGATGAGGCTAAGTCTATTATTGAATCCTTAGGTGGTACTGTTACAGGTTCAGTTTCAAAGAAGACTGATATCCTTGTGGCAGGAGAGGCTGCAGGCTCAAAGCTTTCAAAGGCCCAGGATTTAGGAATTGAAATAATTGATAATGATGCCTTCCATAAGATGATAGGAAGATAATATGATAAAGGAAATAGTTCATGATGATTTCTTCCTTTCACAAAAAAGCCTTGAGGCCTTAAAGGAAGATTTATATATCGCAGATGACCTATTAGATACGGTTTTAGCACATAAACAAAGATGTGTGGGAATGGCTGCTAATATGATAGGCTATTTAAAAACTATGCTTGTGTTTTTGGATAGCGATAATAATTATAAGATAATGATTAATCCTAAAATCATTAAAAGTGAAGGATTATATAAGACAAAGGAAGGATGCCTTTCACATATTGGTGAGAGGGAATGTCAAAGATATAAAAAAATAAAGGTAGAGTATTATGATTTGGATTTTAAAATCAAAATCAAAACCTACCAGGGCTTTACTGCAGAAATTATCCAGCATGAGATGGATCATTTCCAGGGTATTCTTATTTAAGGGGGATATATATGTTTACATATGAAAGAAGAGCATACTACCATGAAACAGATCAAATGGGAGTAATACATCACGCAAATTATATAAAGTGGATGGAGGAAGCGAGAATAGCCTTAATGGACTATCTTGGCTTCTCTTATAAGAAGATGGAGGATTTAGGTGTAATCTCTCCTGTTACAGGAATAGATTTAGAGTATAAGAATCCTACTAGGTTTAATGATAATGTTTTAATAAATGTTAAGGTTTCTGAGTATAGTGGTGTTAAGCTTACTATAGAATATGAAATAGTATCTAAGGATAGCGGAGAGTTAAGAGCTTTAGGTCATTCTAAGCATTGCTTTTTAATGAATGGACGTATTGTATCATTAAAAAGAAGCCTTCCAGAGTTTAATGAGGCTTTTACAAAATATATAGAAGAAAACAAAGATTAAGCATATTAATTATAAAATTTCATAACTTGGGTTATAATTAAAATATAGGAGGATTTAAATTATGAAGTTTTATAAGGATGGAAATACAATTTTAGAGGCTATCAATGGAGATGCAGCTCTTACTGAGGTTGTGGTAAGAAGTGTTGATGCAGCTGTTGAGAAGCATGTACCAGAGGTTGAGGTTAATGGTAATGTGGTTACAGTAACTGTAGGATCAGTAACTCACCCAATGGAGGAGAAGCACTATATCGAGTTTATCGCAATTGAGACTACTAAGGGAGTTCAAAGAAAGAATCTTAAGCCAGGAGATGCTCCTAAGGCAGTATTCGCATTATGCGATGAGGAGTTTGTAAAGGCTTATGCTTATTGCAACCTTCACGGTATGTGGGATAACAAGTAATGATTAATAAAGAAGAGGTTAGAATTTTGTTCTAACCTCTTTTTAATACATCATATTCATCATATGTAGTTTTAGATATTGAAAGTGAAAATATAATAATACATCCAGAGGCTATAAGAAATGACATCTTATATCCACTTGATATTATCTCATTTAGCTTGAAGTAGCTAAATGGGTTAATATATCTTAAAATTGTAATATTATATAATCTTTCAATATCTAAAACTACATATGATGAATATGATGTATTAAAAAGAGGTTAGAACAAAATTCTAACCTCTTCTTTATTAATCATTACTTGTTA
>JAILRQ010000089.1 GCA_024698125.1 Acholeplasmatales bacterium | reverse complement strand
TTATTTTCTTCCTTAGTTTCATGTTTTACTTCATTTTGTTGCATATTAAATCACCTAGTTTAATTATATCAAAAAATATAAGAAAAAAAAGCACCGAAGTGCTTTTATTTTACTTTACAAACTCTAATGCATTCTTGATGTCATCAATGATGTCATCAGTGTTCTCAATTCCACATGAGAAACGAATAGACTCAGGAAGTACTCCACAAGCCACAAGCTCCTCATCAGTAAGCTGTCTATGAGTAGCTGATGCTGGGTGTAGAACACATGAGTGAGCATCTGCAACGTGAGTTGCAATGATGGCAAGGTTAAGGTGCTTCATAAACTCCTCAGCAGCCTTTCTTCCACCCTTAACTCCGAATGCTACAACTCCACATGTACCATTTGGCATATACTTCTTTGCAAGCTCATAATACTTATCACCCTTAAGTCCTGGATATGAAACCCAAGCAACCTTTGGATGCTTTGATAAGAACTCAGCTACTGCAAGTCCATTCTCACAGTGCTTCTTCATTCTTAGTGCTAATGACTCAAGTCCTAGGTTAAGTAGGTATGAGTTCATTGGAGATGGAACAGATCCAAAGTCTCTTTGAAGCTGTGCAGTAGCCTTAGTAATGAAGGCTCCTCCAATTCCAAACTTCTCAGCATAAGTAATTCCATGATATGATGCATCTGGTGTAGTAAGTCCTGGGAACTTATCCTTATGAGCCATCCAGTCAAACTTTCCACCATCAATGATACATCCACCAACAGTTGCATCATGTCCATCCATATACTTAGTAGTTGAATGTGTTACGATGTCACATCCAAACTCAATAGGACGACAGTTAATAGGTGTTGCAAATGTATTATCAACAATTAGAGGTACACCATGCTTATGAGCGATGTTTGCAAAACGCTCAATATCAAATACCTTTAATGATGGGTTAGAGATAGTCTCTCCAAATACAAGCTTTGTATTTGGCTTGAATGCCTTCTCAATCTCCTCATCAGTAGCGTCTGGCTCTACCCAAGAAACATCAATACCCATCTTACGCATTGTAACGTTAATAAGATTAAATGTTCCTCCATAAATTGCAGCAGATGCAACTAAATGATCTCCTGCATTACAAATATTAAAAATTGCATAGAAATTTGCAGCTTGTCCAGATGATGTAAGCATTCCTGCGCTACCACCCTCAAGAGCACAAATCTTTGCAGCTACAAAATCATTTGTAGGGTTTTGTAGTCTTGTGTAAAAATATCCAGAAGCCTCTAGGTCAAATAGCTTACCCATATCCTCTGATGTGTCATACTTGAATGTAGTAGATTGAATGATTGGAATCATTCTACTTTCACCATTCTTAGGAGTATATCCTGCTTCAATGCACTTAGTTTCGATTTTCATTGTAATTAAACCCTCTTCCAATTCGCCAATTTTTTCAAACACGAATTACACTAATTATAATTCTTTATTCTAAAGAAATAAAGAGTAAATTTTAAAAAAGTACACTAATTTAGTACACTTTCAACACTATTCTTACGTTTATTTAAAATTTTATTGAAAATAAGCATAAATACAGTAAATGTTATCGCACTAGAGATGAAATCACTATATGTTTCACTATAAAAGCATCCATTTACCCCATATGCATATGGAAGAGTAAACGCAAACACTATCATAGATATCTTTCTTATAAGAGAAAGGTAGATTCCATATCTTGCGTATCCTATAGCTGTAAGCCCATCTATAAAGGTATATTGGAAGGTTAAGGCTACAAAAGGAATCATATAAAACATAATCATTTTAGGAGCAATATCTCTTACAAGGCTATCATCTGTAAAATAATTTACAAAGGCCTTTTTTGTAAATATAGAAATAACAACAGATAGCACTGTAAATATTATTCCATATAATGTAATAATAAACTCTGCCTTTTTAACTCTATCTATATTTCTTGCTCCAAAGTTATATGATAATACTGCCCCAGTACCACCAGATACTCCAAGCAATGGCATAGCAAATAGGAAATAGAATGATTGAACGATAGTTGCACATTCAATATACTGATCTACCTCACGCACTGGTGCATGAACCTTTATTGAAGCATTTAAGGCAATCTGACATAATGAGTCAGTCATTGCAATAATAAATGGTGCAAATCCTAAGGCAAGTATTCTTTTAATATATTTTAAATTATAATTACCAAATCCAAGCCTTATCTCATTTTTAAATACTATTAAATAAATAACATATAAAAATGAAATAACCTGAGATATAACAGAGGCTACTGCTGCTCCTTCAAGCCCCATATCAAAGCCAAAAATAAAGATAGGATCTAAAATAATATTAAAAACTGCTCCTATAATCATTGTAAGCATTGCCTTTACAGTATGACCACCACTTACAAGAAATTGATTTAATCCTAGGGCTATTATAGTAAATGGAGATGAAATTAAATATATTCTTAAGTAAGACTTTGAAAACTCCATTGTGTTAGATGTAGCGCCAAAGGCATTAAGTAATGGCTCCATAAAAATAAAGACTAAAAGAGGTACTATTATTCCAAATAATAAAAGGAGTATAAAGGAATTATTTAAAACACTCCTACTCTTATCTGAGCTACCCTCACCTAAAAGGATTGAGTATAGTGGTGCCCCACCACTACCAACTAAATAGAAAAAAGATGTTATGAAGGTAATAATTGGAGCACAAATACCAATGGATGTAAACATCATCTCACCACTACTACCATAATTTGTAATATATAATCTATCAATAATTGAATATAAAACATTAATAAACTGTGCAAGCATTTGAGGTAGGCATAAGCCTAGAACAACCTTATACAAGTTACCCTTCTCGAGCTTCTCGTTCATATAAATACCTTCTTTTGAAGTGAATTATATACCTATTTTTTAAAAAAGAAAAGATGGAGAATTACTCTCCATCTTGGCTTTTATAAATATTATAATCAGGAATATCCTCATCATTAAGAACTCTATTTACTAAATCAGTTAAATATGTATATCCTGTATTTTGATTTCTAATAAAATCTGCATAATATTTACTTCTATCTTTATCTCCACGAGTCCAATAATAACGCATTAAATCTGCTGCATAAACAATATTATTAAACTTAGATCTTGTGTTTATTCTATAATA
>JAILRQ010000061.1 GCA_024698125.1 Acholeplasmatales bacterium | reverse complement strand
ATTATAATTTGATTTTAGGAGTGCAGATTTAAATAATCTGCACTTTTCTTTTTTATACAATATTTTTAAATATGCTAAAATAAGACTATAAAAATTACCTTTTGGCGCATTGCCGACAATTCAAAAAAATATAGCAAAAAAATGTCGTTTTATTGTATAAAAAGCATTGATAAAAGCGTTTTCTTTTGATAAAATATTTTTGATTTTTATAGAAAGGAAGTATAAATCATGAAAAAATTATTTGGTTTATTCTTCGCATTCATTGCAATACTTACAATGGTAGCTTGCGGAAACAAGACAGGTGATGATTCTCCAACTACTAGTGTAACAAAGCTTGATGCACCAGTTATTACATTAACAAAGAATGTAGTTTCATGGGATGCTGTTGAGAATGCTGGAGGATATATCGTTAAGATTAACGATACTGTATGTGACGAGCAAACAGAAACTTCATATACTGTTATAGGAGTTTCAGCTGGTTCATACGAAATTAAGGTCAAGGCTATGCCTTCAGACACTGAACTATACGAGGAGAGTTCATATTCTGAATCAGTTATTTATACAAAGGCTGCATTAACTGCAACTACTGTATACTTCGTAGGAGACTCAACAGTTTGTGAATATGATGAAAAGAGATTCTATCAGAGATATGGATGGGGATCAAATGCTACATTTGGAACATACTTTGATACAAATTATGTAACTATTAGGGATTTAGCATTATCAGGAAGAAGCTCAAAGAGCTTTATTACAGAGGATAATTATGCTACATTAAAGACAAGTATTAAAACAGGTGACTATCTATTCATTGGATTTGGTCATAATGATGAAAAGACTGATGATTCTGCAAGAGGAACATATGCAAATAAGTCAATTACAGATAAAACATCATTCCAATATTATCTATATACTTACTATGTAAAGCTTGCATTAGATGCAGGAGCTACTCCAATTCTATGTACACCTATTACAAGATTAGATAAGAATGATTCATATACTGGATCAATTATCCACCAAACAGATGATGGAGATTATGCACAGGCAATAATTGATTTAGGAGAGGCATATGATGTAGAAGTAGTTGATTTAACTACTCTAACTTCTACATTATGGAAGACTCTTGGATATGATGAGGCAAGAAAGTTCCATTCAGTAACTTCTGGAAACTCTCAAACTGAGCCAAACTGGGGATCAGTTGATGCTACTCATATTAATATTTATGGAGCAAAGATGGTTGACTATTTGATTGCAAAACAATTAATGTCTGATAACCATGATTTTGCTGAGTATGTAAAGTCTGCAATCGTTGA
This sequence comes from Acholeplasmatales bacterium, assembly GCA_024698125.1. GTDB lineage: Bacteria > Bacillota_I > Bacilli_A > Acholeplasmatales > Anaeroplasmataceae > UBA3206. The sequence continues at coordinate 1,037 of JAILRQ010000061.1, read as the reverse complement.
GCCAACTGAGGCTAATGATTTAGTTATTGATACTGATTATGTATATGTTCCTTATTCAGCAAATGATTGGACAGCATATCAGCCAGCATTTATGTATGAGACAATTACTGATGGTTGGTATGGAACAGCATTTGGTGATTGTGGAGGAGTTCCTGATTCAGTAGGTGATGATGGTGCTTCAAATTCTAATGGATATGTAGCAACTGAGACTTCATCAGGTACATTTATGGTAGGACAATACTCAGGAAAGACTAGTTCATCTGCTACAACAACTATTGGTTATGGTGGATCTTCAGATTATAAGGGTAAGATTTCATCTACAAGTCAAGGATTCGCATTCCTATTCACTCCAGTAAGTACTTCAAAGAACTTTACAATTACTGCAAACTTTACAGTTTATGCACAAGGTGGATATACTGCTGATGGTACATGTATTTCTTCTATGAAGCAAGATGGATTTGGATTAATGGTTTCTGATACCGCTTGGGTTCCAACAAATGATTCAGGAATTTGTGATGACTGCTTAACTGCATCATTAATGGATAATGGAACTGACGGATGTAAGGCTAACTGGGCAAGAAGATCTAGTGCATTTGAGTCTACTGATAAGGCAAGCTATAATATTACAGTTGGACAAACTGGTACAGCTTCAATTACAAGAGCAGGACAAATCTGGACTTGTACAATCCAAATTACTGGTAAGGATGCTATAACTACTACATATACAGATTACTATTATAATTCAAGAGATACTGATCTATGCTATGTTGGTATGTTCGGAGCTCGTGGTTGTGTTGCTACATGGACTAATGTATCATTAACAATTACAGGAGATGCCGGAGAGGCATAAGATTTACAATTAAGACCTACGTATATCGTGGGTCTTTTTTATGCAATTTTTTGTATTTTGTATAATTAACATATTTTTTATAATATTTAAGCAATATTCTAGACTTTAAATATTTTTATGCTAAAATTAAGATATAAGTTATAAATAGGAGATTGAATTGCGTATGAAAATAACAGGAAATGAGGAC
>JAILRQ010000031.1 GCA_024698125.1 Acholeplasmatales bacterium | reverse complement strand
CTTAAATAAATAAGGAGTTTCTAAATTAAATAGCTTAGTTCTTATCTCACCCTTCTTGATAGCCTCAAGAAGTCTTACTGTTGTAAGTGCATTAATAGTTACCGCAAGCTCTGGCTTATCAAATGATTTACCAACCTGCATTTCACCTGCAAAATGGTAAATCTCATCAGGCTTAATTTTAGCCATAGCATCTGCTATATTTGCACTACTTGCAAGATCAAATAGGATTGGATGGAAGTTTGGATTATTTTCAAACTCCTTAAGAATTCCTTCATCATACTTTTCTTGCTTGAAATATTGTGCACATACAGCATATCCCTTTTCAAGTAAAAGCTTAGTAAGATAATATCCGTCCTGATTTAGTGCTCCAGTAATAAGTGCAACTGGTGTCCTCTTAGCAAATCTATCTCTTGTATTAGGAACAGGCACTATTTCTAACAAATCTACATTACCAGTAATATTTAAGGATTTAGTATCTGCAGTAGCTACAAATACATCTCCCTTTTTGAAATAGTATTTGTTATACATACCAGTACCATCTAATACATAGAAAACACTAAATCCATTTACATCAAACTTCTTAGCATTCTTGATCTTATATCTATTAATCTTAAAGAACTTATTAGCAAATGACTTTTGCTTATCAAAGTTAATAATTCTCTTCTTGTCATTATTATAATCAACCACAGCACAAGCATCATCGAGATGAAGCTCACGCTTTGGTTCTCTATTATAGTCATATAATCTATATGTTACATCTGATGACTCTTGAATCTCTAATACTAGAGTTCCATCATTCATCGCATGTACAGTACCTGGATCTACAACAACTAAATCATTGTCATTAATTGGCTCTTGAATTAAGAAGTTCTCTAAGATATTCTTCTCAACAACCTCTCTTAGCTCAATTGTATTTTTAACATTAACTCCAACAGCAGCTGTCTTAGCAGTATTTCCTGGTAGAATATACCAGCATTCACTCTTACCTAGCTGATTATGCTTCTTAATTGCATAATCATCATTTGGGTGAACCTGTACGCTAAGCTTTTCACCAGCTGAAATAAGTTTGATAAGTAATGGGAATTCCTTATCAATCATATTACCAAAAAGCTCTGGCTTATTAGTCCATAGCCAGCGTAATGTCTTACCCTTATACTGACCATTGGCTATTACTGATGATTTATCCTTAAATCCAGAAATAAGCCATGCTTCACCAGTTCCAGCTTCACAATTATATATTTTTTGTAATTCATTACCAGCCCATGGTTTTTTTGAAAAATATGGGTTTAAAAACAGAATCATTCTTTCACTTCCTTATTTATAACTCTTCATTCTTCACAATTTGTATTGACTGTCTTCTTGGTATTAAGCATAGTAACATAGTTAATACTACCATTGATTCTGAAGATGGGAAAAATGTATCAAATTGTCCATGTACAAATGAACATACAAATGCAATTCCCACGAAAGATGACAAAAGCATATTTCTTTTATATACTCTTAGTATGCATCCTAGTATATATACTAGGAACGAAACTAAACCTATTATACCACAAGTAGCCGCCATTTGAATAAAGCAATTATGGTAATTAATAATTTTTTGAGCCATAGTATTCCAAACAGATTGAATATTATACTTTGATGTTCCGGCTCCTGTTCCTAAAAGCCAATTATTTTTAAAATCTTCTATTCCTTTTTGATATAATATATTTCTTCCATTTGAATATAAAACTTTATCAAAAAGTGTATCTCCAAAAGATGTGTTACATATTAAATATCCAAGTATTACAACACCAACCATAGCACAAGATATGTAGCATATTTTTAAACACTTTCTAATTCTTTGATTTTTAAGATTAGAAATAATAACATATATACTTATTATTAGTGCGGCTAAAAGTCCTAGATATCCTGCTCTACAAAATGTAATTAATCCAAGTCCAAGTCCTATTAATCCACACGTTGCTGCATATATTTTAAATCCAATCTTTTTTGTAAATACAATATATGGCAGCATCATAATTAAGCCGATATTTGTAAACATTACCCAATGATTTGAAACGTTCCAATATACACCTACCTGTTTAGCTCTTATTGCATCCCATAAGTTATCATAGTGGAACACAAAATTCCCACCAAATGTTCCACCTCTCATTTTATCCAAATGTGTTGCCATATATACAAGTCTTAATCCTACTTCTCCACCAATAGTTAGAATCATAACCCCTACTGAAAATAGTACATTATCAACCTGATCCTTGTCATTTATATCTACCTTAGTTAATACCATAATTGCAAATACAATATTTAATGAATACTTCATTATATATCCAAATGTATTTGCATAATGGGCTGTAGTAATAAACGTTAAACACATAGCAGCCATCATTAGTGCCATACACATTATTATTCCATCGCCTTTTACTTTGCTATAGTATTCCTTTCGGTTAACTATTATATCCTTAAACGCAAAATAAGCAGACGGAATAGCAGCTACTACTATTAGAACTATACCTACAATATGAGCTGCTCCATTTACATCATATTCATCAACAGAACTACCACCTATAAGTAGCATATATAATGATAAAAAGCTTACCCCATTAGCCTTAAACGCATATACTATTCCTAACAAAATGGTAAACATTATATAAGAAAAATACATCATTCCAGATTGCCAGCTTATTATTGTAAGTAAACCTACAAAAGCAATAAAAAGCTTAGATTCTAAAAAAGATTTAATTTTGTTTTTCATTGCCGTTTTTTCCATTTTTTAACCCCATTTAAAAAGCACTAAAAGGATACATCCCTGTATCCTTTTTGTTATTTATTACTTATCGAAGAACTCATTTTCAATTCCTAAGCAAATTGCGTTATAAATTGGTAAATGATACTCCTGTACCTGATACTTCTCTACTGCTGGTACATGAATGCATATATCGCAGTAATCCTCAAGCTCACATTTTTCTTGTCCTGTCATACCAACGACCTTAAGTCCCTTGGCATGAGCTACCATAGCAGCCATTATTACATTCTTTGAATTACCAGATGTAGATAATGCCCAGAATACATCACCCTTATTTCCATATGATAATACCTGGTTAGCAAATACTGCCATTGCAGATGAATCATTTGAGAAGGCT
>JAILRQ010000004.1 GCA_024698125.1 Acholeplasmatales bacterium | reverse complement strand
TTTAAATATCCAACTTCCTTTGTAGTTCTTATATAGTAATAATACTCTTTACCATCTGCTGAATGATCACCTTCTGTTTCAAAATATTCCTTTGGAATTATATTTATTATCGGATCATCTGCTAATACATTATATTCATTAATTGACCTTGTACCACTTATATTTTTAGCAAACAATTGTGTATGGTAGTCATCGATAGTATAATCACTACCATCCTTATCATAATACCTTTCATTTATATCCCCATTTTTATATAATTCATCACTATTTTCATATGCATCAGGATTATATGTAGACTTAGCTTCTACATTTTTCACTCCTCTAGCTATAAATAATAATAAAAGCCCTGCTAAAACAACATAAACAAACCTCTTCATCAATATACCTTCTTCCTACTTCTTTATTAAAATTATAGCGTAGAAATTATCATATTGCAATATAACGATTATACATTTTGTATTATTAAAATTATAAAAGCCCTGTTTTTATAAAACAGAGCTTTATATTACATAATAATCTTTATTTATTAGTTCCATCTAATCCATAAATAATATATGCTTTCTTTTCTTCTGGTGTAAGTGTTGGGAAATTAGCTGGCATCTTACGTCCAATCGCAAACATTAATCCTGCAAACTGATCAGGAAGAAGCTTTCCTTCCTTTACCTGTACTGCCCAGTTATAGATTATAACCTCTTCTCCAATACCTTGAGCCTTAAGCTCATTCACCTTATTTCTTATTTCCTCTGGTGTCATATTCAATCATTCCTCCAATAACATAGTACATTTATTATAGCATAAAAGCCCTAGTTATTAAACTAGAGCTTTTAAAATAGAAAGGCACCCTCCCCACAGGCGATAAAAAATGACGTCTTTTATTAAAAGACATTTTTATTTTATACCAACCATAATATATTTGGTGACCAATTTATGGACACCATTAAAAAACTCCGAAATTAATCGGAGTATTTTTTATAGCCAAAGTAGTATTCCTACTACTGCACCTATTGCAATATATAGGATTGGGTGCTTCTTGTATTTGAATATTGTAATTCCAAACACAACACCTACAGCTATATTCTTCCAGTTTAGAATATTATTAATAGCATCTCCTAGACTAGGGAAGAATGTCTTTATTGAAATTCCATCAAAGGCACTCTTAAATACCTCTACAACCTCACTATTTTGCATTAGTGATACCTCGCATATAGAATATGCTGCTGCTATCATTAATCCAATCGATGCAGCTCTTAATCCATAGAATGCCCAATCAACATATTTATTGTTCTTAAACTTATTTAAGAATAGAGCTATTATCTCTATTACTATAATAGATGGTGTTACAAGTCCTAATGTTGAGATCATACTTCCAACAAAGCTTAAGAAATAATTTCCAAACTCATTATGGATAACAGTATATCCAACATATGTAGACATGTTAATTCCCATGGCTCCAGGAGTTGATTCAGATACAGCTATCATATTAGCTAAATCCTCAGCACTAAACCATCCTGTAAGCTCTGAGAGCTCTGATAGGAATGGGATAGTCGCAAGTCCTCCACCAAAGGCTAAGGCTCCAATCTTAAAGAATTGGAAGTATAGCTTAAAGAAGATTGCTGAATCCTTAAAGACATATACTAAGGCTGATACAACCATAATTGATGCAAGCATTGCACAGGCTATTATAATACCAATTGCCCCTCTTCCAAGCTTACGCTTAGGCTTTGGCTCAATGGCCTCTTCACTCTCTTGCTCCAGATTTTTAGGTGCCAAAGCATTAATAAGCTCTGTCTTTTCCTTTACAGTTTCAAGCATCTTTTCATTTAATAGCTTCTCATCACTTGGATTCTCATTTTCCTTTTTAAGCCTTTTCTTCTCTTTTATAAGATTAAAGACTACACCAAAGACTCCAGCTACAATAACATACATATATAAACCTACATACTTAGTTGGTACAACTATTGCAAGTACACCAACAAGTATTGCAATAAGCTTAGATATCTTATCCTTACAAGAGTTCTTAAACAGCTTAATAATAGCACTCAATACTAGGAAGAAAACAACTACTCTTATACCAGCTAAGGCATGAGCTACATACTTGTTATCTGCGAAATTAGTAAGAAGTGTCGCAATTATAAAGATAATCACAAAGGCAGGTGATATAAATCCAAGAGTTGCGGCAATTCCACCAAGAACTCCCTTTCTCTTGTATCCAATCATTGTAGATACGTTAACGGCTATAGCACCTGGAGTACACTGACCTACTGCGTAGTAGTCAGCAAGCTCCTCTGCTGTAGTCCATCCCCTTTTATCAGCGAGCTCTCGCTCTAATAGGGGAAGCATAGCATATCCTCCACCAAAGTTTACAATTCCAAGCTTAAAGAAGGTTACGTATAATTTTATTAATTCTAACACAATAATTCCTCCTTTATTCTTCTATCTCGTATTCACTTTTCCTTTTTTCCCTTTTAACAATAAGCCCTTTTCTATATACCTTTTTAAAGAAGTATATATTGTAGCCTAGTAGGAATATGAATAGTCCTACAATCATACCTCCTATTACATCTGTAGGATAATGTACTGCAAGTACTAATCTTGTAATAGGAATTATTATAATTAATATGATACTTAATATCATAATAATTCTTTTAATTATCTTATTATTTATTGTATATTTTGCTACAAAAAATAATGAAAGATATAGGGCTGTTGAAACAGCCGAATGTGATGATGGGAATGAAGCTGATGTTTCCTTCATCCATCTCCATGCCTCCATTGGTCTATCTCTTGATACTATAAGCTTAATACTATAGTTAAATAATAGAGCTACAACTGCAATTATTACTAAATACCAAACTCTATAATCCCATTTAAAATAGAATCCTAAAGCGATTAGTAGTGCTATATAAAATATATAGTTACCAAGCTCTGTAAGTATTCTTGATATCCAATATAAGGCATTACCCTTACTTCCTCTATGATTTACTATAAACCTTGTGATATTTTGATCAAAGCTATAGAATAAATCCTTATACTCAAGGATTGCAAGAGTAATAATAATTGCCCCTAGGACTAGGGGCATGATTATTGTTCTTACTTTACTAGACATGCGTCAAGAGCCTTGATGATAGCTTCCTTATCCATTTCATGTCCGATGAACACAATACGTTGCTCACGGTCACCATAAACTGGATCCCAATTCTTCTTAACATCAGGGTTTTGTGCAATTAGCTCCTCTTGCTTATGCTTTGGAGCAGATGCAATCCAACGTCCCATCTCACCTAAAGTCTTTTGCTTTCCACTTTGCTCGAATATAAATGCCATATCGCGCTCAGTAGAGAACCAGCATAATCCCTTTGAACGGATTATTGCACGAGGCCACTCAGAAGATACGAAATCCTCAAACATTAATCTATCAAATGGGCGACGAGCGCTATAAATAAATGTTGAAATTCCATACTCTAAAGCCTCTCCCTCACCGTGGTGGTGATGGTGATGATGGTGGTGATGATGCTCTTCATGGTCATGATCGTCATCATCGTCGTCATGGTCATGGTGGTGATGCTCGTGGTCGTGGTCGTCATCGTCGTCATCATCGTCATCATGATCGTGATGATGCTCATGCTCTTCCTCTTCCTCATCTTCACCATTTAAGGCCTTAATCCACTCTGCTGACATACCAACCTTCTCAAAATCGAAGTTGTATGTGTCGAATATTTCATCTAATTCTACACGTCCATAGTTAGCCTCAATAATCTTAGCTTCCTTTTGAAGTGAACGGATAACAGCTATAACCTTAGCCTTATCCTCTGCTGATATTTCATCAACCTTGTTTAATACAATTGTATTACAGAACTCGATTTGTTGGATAAGTAGGTTTTCAATGTCCTCTTCCTCTAAATCATTCTTTACAAGTGACTCTCCACTCATAAACTCATCATACATTCTCTTAGCATCTACTACTGTAACGATGTTATCAAGACGTACAACTGATGGGAACTCTGGTTGGTTCTCATCCTCTAGTGCTGTAATTGATTGAGCAATAGGTAATGGCTCACAAATACCTGATGCTTCAATTAGGATGTAGTTGAACTTTCCTGATTCAGCAAGCTCAATGATTTGGTTCATTAAATCTGTCTTTAATGTACAGCAAATACATCCGTTTGTTAAAGGTACAAGGTTGTCATCCTGTTGATTAACAACACCTGATTGCTCAATAAGTGAAGCATCAATATTTACCTCACCGATATCATTTACGATAACTGCAACCTTATATCCCTTCTGATTTCCTAATACATAGTTTAAAAGAGTTGTCTTTCCAGCTCCTAGGTAACCTGTAAGAAGTGTTACCGGAATCTTCTTATTACTCATTTTATACTGTCCTTTCTATTAATTACTGATTTTGTTGGTTTTGTTGAGCCTCTCCTTGACGCTCGAAGTCAATAAGAGGTAGGTTAATAACTGTAACTCCTCCTGCTTGTGCAGTAACTGATGCAACAATTGATCTTGTTGCAGCGTAAACAGCCTCTGGTGCTCCAAGCTTCATGAACTTATCAATTTGCTCTTGTGTTTCATCAACAAACTCAAACATTCCCTCTACAATAACATCAAGACGAATTGGCATTCTGTTCTCGTTAGTTTGCTCAATTAGAACATTACATTGAACAGCAAATACCTTATGTCCATCCTTTTGCTCCTCATCCTTAAGCTTAAGCTCTCTTGCATTGAACTTAATGCTTGGGTTAATTCTAAACTCATTCATTGAAAAATCATTTGAAAACTCAATCTTTCTTACTCTAATCTCATTTCTTCTCATTTCTAATACTTCTCCTCGTTATAATCTATAATATCTAGCGCAAGTACTACAGCACATATAGCAAGTAATGATGCCTCATTATCTACCTCTACACTGTATTTAACGCCAAGGCCGTACTTGCATATAACCTTAGCGACTCTATTTCCATAGCTTCTAATTTGATATCCACTTTTATCTCCTTCAGTAGATATATACCAGCCACAGACAAGCTTTACATCAAGTCTATTAGTCCAATCACATGAGATATATCCCATATCATCCTTACCAATAGTAAGATTTGCCCTCTTTAAATCATAAGGGCTCTTTTTTATTTCAGCAACATTCCTACCTTCAGATACTATAACGTATCTACTACCCATTAAAGATCTTTTGTTGATAGAATAAAGCTTTTTCTTGCTTTCCTTATCAACAACAGTGTATGAATCAACACCCTTTCTCTTAAACTCTACAAGCATTAAAATATCTCCTTGTAAAGGTCAAGAGCAAAGCTTGTTCTAAGAGGCTTGTCACAAACAAGCTTATAAGAACGCTCTCCAGTCTCCTCACGTGTAGCTCTTAGGTAATAAATGTCCTTATCTCCATATAAATCATCTAATAATGTATATAGGTAATACATATGTGAAACACTCACAACAGCTATATTCTTCTCATGTAGAGCTCTTATAATGTCAAAGGCAATAGTTGAACCCTCACGTTCAGCTGTTGACTGGAATGACTCATTAAATAGCATAAGAGATCCCCTCTTAATAGAAGACATAATACTATCTAGTCTTGAAAGCTCCTCATCAAGCTTTCCTGACTCCATAGTCTTATCCTCCTCCTTATTAAAGTGAGTGAATATATCTGTGAATGTATTTGACTCAAATGACTTACCAGAAACAAATAGTCCTAGCTGCATCATTATAATAGCTTGACCATATGAACGAAGGAATGTAGTCTTTCCTCCTTGGTTAGCTCCAGTAATAAACATAATGCTTCTACCTTGGCTATCAAGAGTATTACCTACTACCTCATCATTTGATTGAAGGGCTAGGGCTACATCATATAGTCCATCACACTTAAATACACATTCCTCCTTAGAATAAGGCTTTGGTGTACAAATAGGAAGTCCCTTCTTCATAAGCTTATCATATAGGTTAATAGCACCTATATAGAATGCCATTTCCTCACGAGTCTTCTTTAAATATTCTACTATATCATTAACTAAATTACAAACAGAAGGTGCAACAGAGATTAATGCCTCGTCTGTAAAGTGGTTATATGCTTCCTCTGAAGTAGCTAAAGCCTTAGGGTTTTCTATAGTCTTAGCATGCTTCCACTTCTTATCCTCTTTAATCTCAATATCATATGTAGGAAGAATAGATACCTTATTTCTAAGCTGAACTCCATTAGCCTGAAGCTTTTTCTTCTCCTCCTTCATACCTGATACATCTGAATAAAGCTCAAGATTTGCAATATCAAGCTTATCATCAAGTGAAGCCTTAACATAATATCCCTTAGGGAACTTTAGACGATCAAACATCATATTAAGACGCTTTATGTACTCCATTGAAAAAACATCTCTGAATCTATCCATATATCCTCTAAATCCCATAGACTTAAAGCTATTATTATATTTTTCATAATATCTATTCATATTCTCTAAAGCCATAGTTAAACGCTTTGAAATACGAATAGCTGCTGTATATGATAGAGTAATGTGCTTTGGAATCATTTCAAATCTTTCATTATAGAACTCAGTTAAAAGCTCATTAATGAATTGATATAGATTTAATACAACATCCTTATTCTTAATAAAATCCTTTAAAATATCCTGACGGTATTTAATAACTGCAGGATCTGTTGTCATAAGATTCTTTGAATCAAGATAAATATCCTTAATATACTTATCATAAACACATAGGTGATTAATGATGGTATCAAACCATAGGTCCTGATATCCTTCGCTAACCTCACCTCTTACATAGTCTCTATCTGGGTATAGTAAATAAGATTTCATATTTATTCTACCCTCCTTATAATATCATCATATGATACATGATTCTTTGTAGCTATAGATTTAGCATAGGTATTTGAATTATCAAGCCTACGTAAAATCTCAAATGTACGTATAGATGGGTTTTCCTTATCAACAGTTGAACCCATAGATACTGTTGTTTCATTATATGAGGCAAGCTCCTCAATAAATGTAACAAATAGCATCTTGCTCTTATGCGCATTAACCATATCTATAACCTTTTTACCAAGAACAATACCATCCTCAAGTGATGTAGATGCGAATACCTCATTTAAAATAAACAATGAGTTATCCTTAATATTATCCATAATAGCCTTAATTCTTATGAGCTCACTCTTAAGCTTACCATTAAGGTTAGATGAATCCTCCTCTACCTCATACATAGTGTAGATCTTATTAACAATGCTAATTGAGGCATCACATCCTGTAGTTGGAACTCCAAGAGAAGCAAGATAGAAGGTTTGTCCAAGATATCTACTAAATGTAGTCTTTCCACCCTGGTTAGGTCCTGAAACGATAATTGCACTTTCTCCCTTATCATATAGGAAGTCATTTGGAATAACCTTCTTACCAGTTATATAAAACTTTAAGGCAAGTGCTAAATCATATCCCTTATTACAATATGTCTTATCCTCATTAATCTTAGGTAATGTAAAGCAAAGCCCCATAGACTTAACTCTATTCATAACCTCGATATAGGCAATATAAAATTGAATATCATTACTCATTTGAATAATATTCTCATCAATAAAGCCATCAAAATGCTTACTAAAAAGCTCTAGGTGCTTAAACTCAACTGGATAATACTTTGAAAGCTCCTTATAGATTTGACCTATAAAATGCTCTGGAAGCTGTCCGTAATCCCTTGAGAATTGGATAGGATTTTCAACCTTATATGAAGAGATAACATCATTAATCTCATCACGGATTAATGTCTCATCCTCATCCTTTGAAATCTTAATAGCACCACCCTCAAAGGCTAGACGATATTTAACCTTCTTCATCTCTTCCTT
>JAILRQ010000119.1 GCA_024698125.1 Acholeplasmatales bacterium | reverse complement strand
ATATTATCAAAATCCATCCAATATGGAACCTCTCGTACTGCATAGGCATTAGCTGATATTTGACTCATAATAATACCAAGAGATGCAAGCTTATCTAGATTCTCTTCAACAAATATCATTTCAGCAGGGCTGAACTCTAGTGGATATGGTATTAAAAGAGGTGTTTTAACATCTGATGGATGAGATAGTATATTATAATACTTCTCATAATTAATACGCTCTGCGGCCGCATGCTGATCCATTATATACATTCCACTATCATTTTGGAATATAAGATATGTACCATGTACCTGTCCTACATACTCTAAATATGGAAGACGTGATGTTTTCATCATGCTTGGAGATTCATATTTTAAATCCTCAGGGGTTGGATCTACATTCTCCTCCTCTTTTGTTATCTCTTCCTCAGCTGGAAGTGATTTAATAGAGGCCTCGCTATACTTTATAGCCTCCTCCTCTAGGTTTATAGTATTAGTATCAATTTGTGATTCTAATACCTTATCAAACATTGTTTCATTCTTAAATGATTCATTAATAAAGGTTTGCTGTCTTGCTTCAGTATACTTGTTCTCTTCCTTTATTAAAGGAATCATATTAGCTTCCTTTAAAAGACGTTGGGCCATACCCTTTAGTGTACGTGCTATTTCATCCTCATTAGATATCTTTATAATAGCCTTTGATGGATGAATATTTACATCTACAAGCATTGGCTCAAGTGTTAGGTATACGCAAGATATTGGATATCTTGTGTTTGGAATATAGGTTTGATATGCTTCTACTAAAGCATCGTTTAGCTTGTATGATTTTACATATCTATTATTACAAATTGTAGTCATTTCCTTTTTGTTAGATCTATTGATTGTAGATTTAACAAGGCATACCTTTAGATTATAGGCAAAGCTCTTATATTCAGATATCATTAGATTCTTTGCGATATTATATCCATAAAGCTCTCCAAATAATCTTACTAAATCCCCTCTTCCAGAGGTATTAATTAGTGTTTGTCCTTCACTCTTTAGAGTAAAGGCTATATTTGGATTTGATAGGCTAAACTTCATCATTAAATCAGAGATTGCTGCAAGCTCTGTTGATGTAGTCTTTAAATACTTTAATCTTGCTGGTGTATTAAAGAATAGATTACGTACTGTAATAGTTGTACCCTTTGGAGCAGCTTTTGGTCCATTAGATACCTTCTTACCAGCACTATATATTACCTCATATCCTTCAATACCCTCACTTGTAAGTAGGGTCATTTCTGATACTGAGGCAATTGATGGAATTGCTTCTCCTCTAAATCCAAGTGTAGATATTCTAAATAGGTCTCGCTCAGAATGAATCTTTGATGTGGCATGACGTCCGAATGCAAGCAATGCATCCTCACTACTCATTCCGCATCCATCATCTATAACGCTTATTTCCTTAATTCCACCCTCAAGAACAGAAACTGTAATGTGTGTGGCACCTGCGTCTATTGAGTTTTCAACTAGCTCCTTTACAACAGATGCAGGTCGTTCAACAACCTCTCCTGCTGCGATCATATTGGCTAGATGTGAATCTAGCTGATTTATTTTAGGCAATTGCCTCACCTCATTTTCTTAAGCTCACTAAGGAAGTTAAGGGCTTCAAGTGGTGTCATTGAATTGACATCAGCCTCATCAAGCGCCTTAGCTATTAAATCATTCTTATTCTCCTCTACTACCTCAGGCTTACTATCGTATTCCTCAAAGTTAAATAGATCAAGATTGATGTTTTTATTGCTATCATTATCCTCAAATGTTTCAAGGATTTGATTTGATCTTTCGATTAAAGACTTAGGAAGCCCTGCAAGCTTGGCAACATTAATACCATATGACTTGTCTGCTCCTCCATCAAGCACCTTGTGTAGGAACACAACTCCATCCTTAGTCTCCTTGGCTGTTACATGAACATTCTTTAAATGCTTTAGCTTGTTATCTAATAGCTGAAGCTCATGGTAGTGTGTACTAAATAGCATTACACAGCCAATCTTATCATGAACATATTCTATAATTGCTTGAGCTATAGCCATTCCATCATATGTTGATGTACCTCTACCTAGCTCATCAAATAATATTAAGCTATTCTTTGTAGCATTCTTTATGGCATAATTAGCTTCAATCATTTCAACCATAAATGTTGATTGACCACTAATTAGGTCATCAGATGCTCCAATACGTGTAAATATCGCATCAAACATACAAAGCTTTGCTGTCTTTGCTGGGACAAATGATCCTATTTGGGCCATTACTGCAATTAGCGCAAGCTCTCTCATATATGTAGACTTTCCTGACATATTAGGTCCTGTAATAAGTAATGTGTTGTAATCATTTATTATTACATCATTTGCTACATATTCACTATTATTTAATACATGCTCTACAACTGGGTGACGTCCATCAATAATAGTAACCATTCTATTATCAACTATTTCTGGACGTACATAATTATATTCTGTAGCTACCTCTGATAAGGATAGATAGCAGTCTACCATAGAAATGGCATTCGCAAGTATTTGTAGGCTTTGTGAGAAGCTCTTAGCCTTATCACGAAGCTCACAGAATAGCTCATATTCCATATTAACTATCTTTTCATCAGATCCAACTATAATACTTTCATACTTCTTTAAATCCTCTGTAATAAATCTTTCAGCATTCGCAAGTGTTTGCTTACGAATGAATCCAAACTCATCCTTTACAAGTGGAAGATATGATTTTGTTACCTCAAGGTAGTATCCAAATACTCTATTGTATCCTACCTTAAGACCATTAATACCTGTCTTCTCCTTCATATCCTTCTCGTAGTTCATAACCCATTCCTTTGAGTTAGATGAAATACTTTTTAGGCTATCTAGGTCAGGATTAAATCCCGCTCTTATCATTCCACCCTCCTTTATAGTAAGAGGAACCTCATCAAGAAGGGCTTTTTGTAATAGGTCAAAAAGCTCAGTATGAGGATTTATTAAATCAACAAGATTTCTTGTATCCCTTGTATTAAGCTTTGAAACGCTATTCTTTAAGGCTGGGATATTAGATAAGCTTCTTCTAAGCTGTACTAAATCCTTAGCATTAGCGTTTCCTACTGATATACGACCAACAATTCTTTCAAGGTCATATACAGTCTTTAATGATTCCTTAATCTCTTCCTTTGTAAGGTAATCATTATTTAAGGCCTCTACATAATCAAGCCTTTTATTGATTTCCTCCTTATTAACTAAAGGACGCTCAATCCATATTCTAAGCATTCTTGAACCCATAGCGGTTTGACATTTATCAAGAAGCCATAATAATGATCCTGAATGCTGGTTTTGTCTTAGGGTTTCTGTAAGCTCTAGATTACGTCTTGTAAAAGGATCTAGCCTTAGGTAATCCTTAGATTCATAATATTCTGCACCCTTTAGGTGAGTAAGTGGTGTTTTAATTGTAAATGTTAAATAGTTAAGTAGTATTCCAAGAGATGGCTTAAGCTCATCAAGAATACCTTCTGCAACATACTCTAAATAATCTGGAATAATTGTATTATCCTCGTGAGATACTACAATTCCATAGTTTTGATGTAGGTCATCTAAAAACTTTGAATGAAGAGCACTTGTTACAACAACCTCACGTGCATGTAGAGATATTATCTCATTTGAAAGCTGAGATATACTTCCTACCTTTGTAGCATATACATCTCCTGTTGTAGCATCAGCATATGCAAGGGCATATTCTCTTTTAATAGGAGCGATTGATACAATATAGTTATTTTCCTTAGAATTAAGATCTGTATCAATTGTTGTACCTGGTGTTAATATTTTAATAACATCTCTTTTTACAAGCCCCTTGGCAAGAGCTGGATCCTCAACCTGCTCAACAATTGCGACCTTAAATCCCTTCTCTAAAAGCTTTAAGGCGTATATTTGGTACGAATGAAAAGGAATTCCTGCCATAGGAACCCTTTCTTCTATTCCAGCATCCTTACCTGTAAGCTGTAGCTCTAGCTCTCTTGCCGCAAGATATGCGTCATCAAAGAACATCTCATAAAAGTCACCTACACGGTAGAAAAGGATGGAATCCATATTCTTTTCCTTTATCTCACAATATTGCTGCATCATTGGAGATAATTTTGTCTTATCAACACTATCGATAGTCATTTTTCAAACACCCAAATTCTAATTAATCTTAATAAAATAATTATATTATAATTATGGCATTTTTTCAATATTTGGAGAGGTATTCTAAAGATGTTTTAAGTAAAAAATGAAACTCTATGCTATAATTATATATGGAGGGGTAATTAATATGAATGAATTGAAGTCTATTTATGATAATTACAAATATATAATCTGTCTTGATACAGAAACTACAGGATTAAACCCTAAGACCTGTCAGATAATTGACCTTGGTGTTATTGTTATGGAGAATAAGGATGGAGAGATTAAAGAGGTTATGCAAATAAACTCCTTAATTAAGCTTATAGACCCATTTGCTTCTCTTCCTAAGGAAATAGTTGAGCTAACGCATATCACTGATGAAATGCTTAAGGATAAGGGTGAGGATATAAATGATGTTAAGAGGAAGTTTGGAGATATCCTATCTCTTCCTGGTAAAAAGCTTATTGCAACATACAATGCAGAGTTTGATCTATCATTTTTAAGATATTTTTTAAAGGGATATAAATTCCAGGACTTAGATTTCCTAGATATTCTTACCATCTATAAGGATAGAGCAGATTATCCTCATAAGCTATACCTTGCAGTAACTCATTATGGGCTTGATGATAAGGTAGCTAATACTCATAGAGCCTTAGATGATACATATGCCTGCTTCGAGGTTTTAAAGGCCATGAGTGCTGAAAGCGATGATATTATAAAATATGTTAATCTTTTTGGATACAATGCCAAGTTTGGAGTCCCAAAGGAGCAAATTAAAAATGTTAAATATAAGGCACAGTCCTTTGAAAGAACCGTTCCACTATATATGAAGTAAAGAAAAAGCGTAAGTTATTAAAACTTACGCATTTTTTTATTTTATAGATTTCTAATAATAGCCTTAGTGATTGACTCAGTTGTACCAGTTCCACCAAGATCTGGTGTAACATCAATCTTATTCTCAAGAACCTTACGGATTGAAGCACGAATCTTATCCCCTACTTCTCCTTGTCCGATATGGTCAAGCATCATACATGCTGACATAAGCATAGCGATTGGGTCAGCTACACCCTTTCCAGCGATGTCTGGAGCACTACCATGAACAGCCTCGAAAATTGCAACATCCTTACCAAGGTTAGCACCAGGAACTAGTCCAAGTCCTCCTACAAGTCCTGCAATTAGATCTGAAATAATGTCTCCATATAGGTTTGGTGCAACAAGTACATCATACTTCTCTGGATACATTACGAGCTGCATACACATGTTATCAACAATCTTCTTATCAGCCTCGATTGTTGGGTACTCAGCTGCAACCTTATCGAATACCTTGATGAATAATCCATCAGAGTTCTTTAAGATATTAGACTTATGAATAGCAGTTACCTTCTTACGTCCATGAGTCTTAGCATACTCAAATGCATAACGAATGATACGCTCTGAACCCTTCTCAGTGATTCTCTTGATGGCTTCATATCCACCCTCAATTTCATGCTCCTCACCAATATATAGGTCCTCTGTATTCTCTCTTACAGTTACGATATCAACATTTTGGAATCTTGATAATCCCTTGTAAGATGAAGCAGGACGTAGGTTTGTATATAGGTCATAAGCAAGTCTTAATTGTACATTAACAGACTTGAATCCCTTTCCTAGTGGTGTTGTAACTGGACCCTTTAATGCTACCTTATACTTAGAGATAGCCTCCTTTGACTCAGCTGGGATAAGCTCTCCTAGCTTCTCATAGGCGTTTTGTCCAATCATATATGGATGCCACTTAATTTGGGCACCAGCAGCCTCAAGTATTTCTACTACTGCCTTTGTGATTTCAGGTCCGATTCCGTCACCCTCAAATAATACTACATCAGTCATTTTAGTTCTCCTTTACATTCTTTCCTACATATGCAGTTGCAGGTCTTATTATCTTATTGCAATATAGCTTGTTCTCGATGATATGGGCAACCCATCCAACAGTACGAGCACATGCAAAGATTGGTATAAATAAATCTCTTGGGATGTTAAGTAATCTATATGTTAATCCAGAATAATAGTCTACATTAGCACAATAGTTAGTTCCCTTTCTCTTCTCAAGCTCAGCAATAGCAATTGCCTCAAATCTTGCATAGAAGCTGAAGGTCTCATCTCCAAGCTGCTTTGATAATTCCTTACACTTTGCCTTTAATAATACACAACGAGGATCGCTCTTTGTATATACTGCATGTCCAATACCATAAATAAGTCCTGAGTTATCAAAATACTCCTTATTTAATAGCTTACATACAACATCATGCATTTGCTCATCAGTTGCATCAAGAGAGATATCATTAATAATGTAATACATCATATCTAATACCTTTTGGTTAGCTCCTCCATGACGAGGTCCCTTAAGTGAACAAATACCTGCGGCAATTGTTGAATATATATCAGTATCTGTTGAAGATACTACTACGTTAGTGAATGTTGAGTTATTTCCTCCACCATGATCTGCATGAATAGTTAATGCAAGATCTAATGTCTCAGCCTCAAGCTCTGTAAATAATCCATCATTACGTGATAGATATAGAAGGTTTTGAGCAATAGAGTATCCTGGCTTTGGATTATGGATATGTAGGGCATCATTATCAATATAGTGTGACTTTGACTGTACAGAGTAAGCTACTATTGCAGGTAGCTTTGCAATAATATTGATTCCCTTTCTTAATATCTCCTTTGGATTTGTATTATCTGGATCCTCATCAAATGAGTATAGAGATAATACTGCTCTTGCTAAATGGTTCATTACAGAAGATGATACATTACGTAAAATGATATTTTCAAGGAAATCCTTTGGAAGCTCATAGCGGTCTGAAATAATCTTCTTAAAATCATTTAGCTCATCCTCTGATGGAAGATGTCCAAATAAAATTAGGAAGCATGTTCTTTCATATCCGAAAGCATCCTTATCAATCTTTGCAAGGTCATAGATATCAACATCACGATAATATAGATGTCCATCATCTGGAATCTTCTTCTCGTTCTTTACTGTATATCCGTGTACATCAGATACCTTTGTAAGTCCAACTAAAACTCCAGTTCCGTTGTTATTACGAAGTCCTCTCTTAACATTTAGCTTATCAAATAGCTCTTGATCAATATAACCATCTTCAAGAGATCTTTTATATTCGTTATCTAAAAAGTCTTGATAATCCATTTTTATCTTTTCCCTTCTTTACTAGGGGATTATAGATTTAATAATCCACCTGCATTAATTAGGCTTTGCTCCTCTTCTGTTAAATCAACATGTGTGTTAACAGTGATATTTTGAGTAAGATTCTTAAGCTCAATATCCCAGTTATCAGAAATTGTAACCTCTACCTCATCAAACTTATCAGCCTTAAACTTAGCCTCAATAGGTAAAATACCAAAGTTCATTAAATTCTTCTTGTGAATACGTGCAAATGATTCAGCAACTACACACTTAATTCCAAGGTAACGTGGTGCGATAGCAGCATGCTCTCTTGAAGATCCTTGTCCATAGTTAGCTCCTGCAACGATAATTCCTCCACCATTTGCGATACAGTCATCATGGAATGACTCATCGATTTGATAGAAACAGAACTCAGAAATCTTAACAATATTTGATCTATATGGTAATACATTACCTCCACCTGGCATAATGTGGTCAGTTGTAATGTTATCTGGTAATGAAATCATTACCTTAGATGTGAAATGCTTTCCAATTGGCTCAAACTTAGGAAGTGGCTTGATATTTGGTCCCATCTTGATTTCTCCATCAAACTTAGGATAGATGAATAGAGAATCATTTTGGATGAAGTCCTCCTTCTTAGGAAGAGGCCATAAATCTAGCTTTAATCCTGTTGGGTCAGAAATTACACCATTAATTGCTGAATATGCAGCAACCTCTGGTGAGCATAGGTAAACCTGTGCAGACTTAGTTCCACTTCTTCCGTAGAAGTTACGGTTGAATGTACGAAGTGATACTCCATCAGTACAAGGAGATTGTCCCATACCGATACATGGTCCACAAGCAGACTCTAGAATACGAGCTCCTGCCTCTAGTAATACCTCAAGGATTCCAGACTTTGCAAGCATTGTTAATACCTGCTTTGATCCTGGAGCAATTCCTAGTGAAACATTTGGATGAACCTTATTTCCCTTAAGAATTGATGCTACCTTGATAAAGTCATAATATGAAGAGTTTGTACAAGAACCAATTAGAACTTGGTTAACCTTGATACCCTTTAGGTCATCAATAGTCTTTGTATTATCTGGCATTGATGGGCAAGATACAGTTGGCTTTAATGAAGATAGGTCAATTTCATACTCCTCATCATAAACTGCATCAGCATCAGCCTTGATTTCCTTCCAATCCTTCTCACGACCTTGAAGCTTTAAGAACTCTAAAGTCTTCTCGTCTGAAGGGAATACTGAAGTTGTAGCTCCAAGCTCAGCACCCATGTTTGTAATAGTTGCTCTTTCAGGAACTGATAGAGTATTAACTCCTTCACCAGTATACTCAATAACCTTGTTAATTCCACCCTTAACAGTCATAAGACCAATTAGGTGAATAATAATGTCCTTAGGAGCTACTCCTGGTCTTAGCTTTCCAGTAAGCTTAACATTTACAACCTTTGGACATACGATTGCGAATGGACGTCCTGCCATTGCACATGCAACGTCAAGTCCTCCAGCTCCAATTGCTAGTGCACCCATTGCACTAGAAGTTGGTGTATGTGAATCAGAACCTAAAATAGTTCTTCCAGGAATTGCAAAATTCTCTAGGTTTAATTGGTGGCAAATACCATTACCAGCCTTACTAAATACGATACCGTACTTGTTTGCTACAGTTTGTAGGAACTCATGGTCATCCATGTTCATAAATCCATTCTGTAGTGTGTTATGATCAACATATGAAACACAAAGATCAGCCTTAACACGATCAAGTCCCATGCTCATGAATTCAAGGTAAGCCATTGTACCTGTTGCATCCTGAGTTAGAGTTTGGTCAATCTTAATCTTGATTGTTTCACCCTTAATTAATTCATCATTTGTATGAGCTTTTAAAATCTTTTCAGTTACTGTTAATCCCATATAAATATCCTCCATAAGTCAAATTACACTCTATTATATAATAAATCTCAAAAAAATGAAAGAAAAAAAGGAGTTTTCACTCCTATTTTAAATAAAAAATGACCTTTTGTATTACAAACACTAACAAAATACATTAAATGTGCTTATACCACGATAATATATCCTTAAAAAATACAAAAGGATATGTAACCTAAGAGAGGGGTCCATATCCTTTCGTATTGTATATTGAAGAAAAAAGAAAAGTTACAATAAATTTTGTCTCCACATTTAGTCAAAAAATGGGATGCACTGTTGCATCCCGATTAATCAAAATTTAATACATGTGCAACTGGCTGACTTATATTTCAAGTCCCTTTAGCTTTGCGTCACTAGATCACTCTAGCTTTGCCAAAATTATTGTAGGGGTTAATCTCTTAACCACTTATAATATAGCATAGATAAAACCATATGTCAACACTTTAACTCTACAAAATCACAAAATCAGGAAATAAAATATATAAATGTTAATTATTTGCTTATTTTTAAGGATGAAAAAAGGTCTACTACTTCTAAAGTAATAGACCATTATTTTATAAGTGGCGCCCGCTAAAGGACTTGAACCTTCGACACCCTGATTAACAGTCAGGTGCTCTAACCAACTGAGCTAAGCAGGCATATTGCCTGGCAACGTCCTACTCTTGCACAATGTACTACCATCGGCGCTAAGATGCTTAACTTCCGTGTTCGGTATGGGAACGGGTGTGACCATCTTGCCATCATCACCAGACAAATGAAATTATATATTAAAATAGTAAAAAAGTCTAGGAAAAAATAAAAAAAGAGCAAATGCTCTTTAATTATAGTAATTATAATCACTGCTATTATCTTCTTGGTTATATAAATATATAGCTCCAATAAGCATTGCTCCAAGAATTAATAGGGCAAATCCTATTGTAGATCCCGTGAAGGTTTCAAGTAGATTAAATGCCATATCAATTAAGAATACAATAAAAATTGTAAAGAAATATTTTCTATCAGTAAGTGCAAGTATACCTATAACAAGTATTAAGACATCAATTGCAATACTTAGAATACATGTGTAATCAAAGGTACTATTTCTTATTTCAACTATAAGATCTAATATATCTAAAAGACCATAGCATACAAGAGCTGCAATTATAAGCCCCTTATCCATTATTCTTCTATATCCTAATATAATGAATAATAATGATGCAACTACTACTGCACAGCCCTTAAATATATTAAATAAAAGTTGGAACTTTGTTTCAGAATCTGCATATTCATAATCTGAATAAGTATCAAATGCATCGTATGCATTTACAAGATAAGATAATGATAATGCTACTGCAACAAATCCTAATACTATACTTATTATATATTTGTTATTTTTAATAAATTGAATCATATAACTTTCCTCCCTGATGAAATTATACATCAATAAAATCTAAAAAAAAAGACTATTAAAGTCTTTTAGATAAAAACATAATAGAAAGATTTAGCCTGGCAACGTCCTACTCTTGCACATTGTACTACCATCGGCGCTCAGATGCTTAACTTCCGTGTTCGGTATGGGAACGGGTGTGTCCATCTCGCCATCATCACCAGACTTTTCTTTCAAAACTAGATAAAATTAATCAT
>JAILRQ010000108.1 GCA_024698125.1 Acholeplasmatales bacterium | reverse complement strand
AAATATTTTGTTAAATAGCTTTCTTATAATGCTATAATCCTTCTTATATTCCTTAACGCATGGGAAATGTAATCTATATGAGTGAATAGGTTTCATATCCTTATCCACAAGATTTCCTCCACATATTCCACACATAGGATTGCTCTCCATGTATGAATATAATTTATATAAGAAATTTTCAACAAACAAGATGTCTGGATTTAACCATATAACATACTTACCCTGTGCCATTCTAGCCCCAATATTAAATGATTTAGCTGTACCAAGGTTGCCCCCAGCATCTACATATTTAATTTTATCACCGAAATAATCTCTAAGCCTCTCACCAGAGCCATCTGGTGATTTGTTATCAATAAGGATTATTTCATATTCTACATTAGAGGTATACTTTAAAATGCTATCTATAGCATCCTTTGTAAGCTCATATGTATTGTAATTGATAATGACAGCTGAAACATCCATTTTTAGCTCCTATTAATACTTAATCTTACCTTCCGCAACATTAATTAAATGCTTACCATAGCTATTCTTAGCCATAGTATTTCCTATCTTTAATAGCTCATCCTTTGAAATCCATCCATTGTTGAACGCAATCTCTTCAGGACATGAGATCATAAGACCTTGATGCTCCTCTACCATCTTTACAAAGGCTGTAGCCTCTGCTAAAGATTCATGAGTTCCAGCGTCAAGCCATGTAACTCCTCTTCCGAATGTAATTACATCAAGCTTATCCTCATCAAGATACATTTGATTTAATGTTGTAATCTCTAATTCTCCACGTGCTGATGGCTTAATAACATTAGCCTTAGCTGATACACCAGCTGGATAGAAATATAGTCCAATTACTGCATAGTTTGATTTAGGATTCTTAGGCTTTTCTTCAATAGAAATAGCCTTACCAGAGTTATCAAACTCTACAACTCCAAATCTCTCTGGATCATTTACATAATATCCAAATACTGTAGCTCTTCCATTTTCTGCATCCTTAACAGCTGCAGCTAGGTTCTTAACCATACCATTACCATATAATACATTGTCTCCAAGTATCATACAGCATGGCTCACCATTAATGAACTCCTCACCTAAAATAAAAGCTTGTGCTAGTCCATCTGGTGATGGCTGTACCTTGTATTGAAGCTTAACACCAAAATGAGAACCATCACCAAGTAATGCTTCCATTCTTGGTGTATCCTCTGGTGTTGAAATAATTAAAATATCCTTAATTCCAGCAAGCATTAAAATACTTAATGGATAATAAATCATTGGTTTATCATAAATTGGTAATAATTGCTTTGATGTTACCTTTGTTAGTGGATATAGACGAGTTCCACTTCCTCCTGCTAAAATGATTCCCTTCATTTCCATTCCTCCTAAAAAGTTGTATATATTATATCAAATAATGATTATAGGGGCAATTATTCTTTAAAATATTTAGAATGCACCTCAAAGAACTTTTCACAATCATTTTCAAAATAATCATTTTCATCTTTAGGCTCAACATTCATTTTATTGACTAAATACCATGCTATATAATCTGTAACCTTTTTTGCTCCATAGCAATTAAGGTGTACTCCCTTATCATGAGAATCAGTTGTTAAATCTAGTTGATCTGTATAATTGTCAAGTTCATTCGGATAATTAAAATCAATATAATCTATGTCATTGTCTAAACAATATTTTTTTGTAGCCTCACACTGTGTTTTATTAGTGTAAGTTACACTAGGTATATTTACAAACAGTGGTACAGAATTGTTACTTCTTATTATATCAACCATCTTATCAATGTATTGCTTTGTAATATACTTGTAAAAATCTATTTGACTATTCTTTTCCAAATAGTCAAATCCACCTGTATAAGCATTTTTAGTTGCTGAAAATGTATATCCCTTATCTCGAATATATTTTTCAACCCTTGATTGTTTCTTTATAAAATTATGGTTTTTATATAATGATTCAAAAAAACCATATTTTTCAATAGAAATATTCTCATCAAGTTCCCAATAATAATTAAACATTGTTGTTTCTACTATTACAACACTAGGCTGTTGGTAGTCATACATATCATTTAAATACATATTGGCATGAGTAACTCGAGAAGCTATCTTACCGGAGTTATATGAACATAGCCCTGACTGCTTATATAATTCAGCAGGAATAATTCCATTAAAAGCCCCACTATCACCAACAATTATTGCATCTAAATTTTCATTTCTTTCTAATGTATAACCCCTTATTTTCAAAGTATCATAATCACAATCAGGAATATACTTTACAGAAATAAAAATAATTATTAAGCAACTAATTATTGGAAGTAAACTAATTTTTAGAAATCTAATTAAATATTTTTTCATGTTACTTCATCTCCTAATATAACGCATACATAGGTGCTACATCAGAATAATCTGGTCCATAAGCGCCAAAAAACACAATCACTAAAATCATTATAATAAGTATTATATATCTTATGACAATATTAAAGTTTAATAACTTTAATTGTGGTTTAAAATAATGGATAATATCAACCGCTATAATGATAAGTATTCCAACAATTAGCAACCTAAAATCATATGTATTCAAAGTTCCTACCCCAATAAAATGTGACACTTTATCAGTGACAGGAATATGTTTTAAAAAGCACCAGAAGAAATGAAATGATGGTGCTCTAAATAAAGCAAGTCCTATTGCAACAAATATAAAGGTTCTCAATATAGATAATAGGTGTAGACACCAATTATCCTTCTTAAATAGTTTTTTATTTAATGGCTCTAATAACATTTCTATAATTATTATAATAAAGAAATACATCCCATATATTACAAATTTAAATCCAGATCCATGCCATATACCACAGCATAGCCAAACAAGGAATAATGGTATTGCATTTATAATTATTTTTTCAACCCATTCCTTAACATTTCCATGAAGCCTCTTTGAAAGATTCATCATAGGCTTAGTTAAAGCAATTGGATAGAATACATAATCTCTAAGCCAAGCTCCAAGTGAGATATGCCATCTACGCCAGAATTCACCTACTGTTCTAGACATAAGTGGTGAATCAAAGTTTTTAGTAAGCTTAATTCCAAATAATCTTGATACTCCTCTTGCGACATCAATGTATCCTGAGAAGTCTGCATATAACTCAAATACATATATTACAATACTTAGTAGACCAATATACCCATCAAACGTTCCCCAATCGCCATATATAGTTTCTACAAACATATAAGCTCTATCAGCTATAAATATTTTCTTAAATACTCCCCAAACAATCAGATGAAACCCTTCTACTACATCCTGATATTCTGGGTTAGTTTCCTTATAAAGCTGCGGAGCTAGCTCATCATATCTAGAAAATGGTCCCTCTACAAGTGATGGAAAATATCCAACAAATAAATATAGCTTAAAATAGTTATGCTGTGCTATAGTCTTTCCCCTATACACATCAACTACATAGCTAATAGCAATTAAAGCATAATATGATATTCCAAGTATTGGAAATAAAATATCTAAAAAATAATACTTATCAAACCAATTATTCAGTGTACCAAGTGGGAGATTAAAGTATTTTAATAACGCCAGTGTTAACAATATAACTCCCACAAAAGAAAACATAATAATCTTATTTTTCTTATTATATTCTTTCTTAAGCCTCTTCTTTTCTTCCTTTTCTAATAAGGCTTTCTCCTCATTATACTTATTATTATTTCTATCTATTAGTCTTCCACTAATATAGGCTATTGTAACTATTACAAATATAAATATAATCCAGTATGCTGTTAGCATAAATGCTCCAGCAATACTTACTATCACCAATGCAACCCATTTAAATCTCTTTGGTGAAACAAAATATAATAATAATCCAACCACTGCAAATAATAAAAATGCCAATAATGATATTTCTGTTGCAGACATCTTCTCCCACTTCCTACTCAATTACCATTTCTTTTTCTTCTTCTATATCTTCCTTTATTTCTTTCTTATTTGGTACTAAGCCTATATATACAAAGAACCAAACAAAGAAATTATATGGCTCTGGCACACTCATTAGCATTAGTAATACTATTATTACAAAAGGAATAGTCATCGCTAATCTTTTGTACTTATATCCCCTAACAATATAAGATATTACAAATGCTATAAATAATGCTAAGCCTAAAATACCTATATTACATAGCCAAGTCGAAAATAAATCCTTACTTCTTGAACTACCAAATCCAACTCCAGTTGGATAATGTAGTCCAATATTAGACATAGTTTCAAACGCCTCAATTCTTTCAGATCCAGATGTATTTTTACCATTAAGCTTATCTAACAGATTTTCAGCAAAATCAAGCATATAACCAAATCCTAAGAACACTACAGCTACTGCAGCAATAGCTCCTGCTCCAATAGCCACAAGTGATACAGTTCTTCTTTTTTTCGATAGGAAGGTAAACTTAGTATTATTGACAAATGCAAGTACTATACAAGCTATAAGCATAAATATAATTCCCATTAAGAATGTTGATGAGAAAGAATACAATCCCAACAGCATACCAAGAGCTACTGCAATCCATTCGTACTTTGTAGGCTTTAATATAATCATAAAGAATATGCTTGGTACCAAATAATAGCATAGCATTGAAGCCTCTATTGTAGGTCCGTATATTCTACTTCCCTGAACATTACCATGAGGCGATTGTCTAAATAATACATCAAATGGTAAATCAAGCTCAAATGCTAAAATTTGATATATACAAATAGCTATTACAGAATAGAATCCAAACTTATACCATTTTATAATATTATTATTTATTGTCTCATTATTCTTATTCTTAAGAAGAGCTCTTAAGAATAGGAAATCTAATATTAAATAAGCATATTGTGAAATATTAGATATTGAAAACTTAAGATATCCATATTCCCCATTCTGCATCATTATTTCAATATTCTTATTTTGTAGCAATAGTGGGAATATTAATGTTATTCCACAATATATCACAAATATAGATAATAGAATTGGTATACCAACCTTCTTTACTGTAAATCTAAACGAAAGTAAGAAATAAATTATAAAAAAATAAAAAGAAGGTTGTATTGGGAAGTCTCCAACATTTACTATACTTGCACCAGTCCAACCGCAAAAAAAGATAGATGAGTACAAGAAATACTCTGGCTTTCTTTTTAATAAAAAGAAAACAGTTAATAGAATACTTACATATCCTAATAATGTAATAGTCATTTCTTGCACTCTCCTTTCTTATCATTTCTTTAAAATATTAATTAATTCATTAGCTGACTTATACCAGCTAAATCTTTCTTTTAATGTCTCTATATCATTATCTGTTATAGTTTTATATGATGGCTTTAGATAATCAATCTTATCAAAGTCCTCAAAATCACATATACCATCATATAATTCATGTAATACATCAATATTATTACATATAACTGTCTTACATCCTAATGTAATAGCCTCCATTGGAGGTATTCCAAATCCCTCATACTTAGATGGGAATAGGAATGCATATGCATGAGAATATAAGTATGTCAGCTCATTATCTGATACATACCCTACAAACTTAACATTTGAAGGTATTTCCATCTTCTGGTCATGGAAGGATTTATGAGATCCTCCTACAATCAAGAAATTATCTAGTGGCATATTCTTTGCAATTCTTAAGATAGCGGCAAAA
Source organism: Acholeplasmatales bacterium (assembly GCA_024698125.1). Classification (GTDB taxonomy): domain Bacteria; phylum Bacillota_I; class Bacilli_A; order Acholeplasmatales; family Anaeroplasmataceae; genus UBA3206. The sequence continues at coordinate 260 of JAILRQ010000108.1, read as the reverse complement.
TTCTTATTAGGATTCATAGAGCCTACCGCAAGATAATATTTCTCTGGAGCATCAAACTCTGGCTTAGCCTCGTTTGCAACCTTAAGATGCTCACACCCATTATATAAAACATTAACATCTTTAACATTATAATAAGATTCAATATGATTCTTCATAGTATTAGATACTGTGAAGATGTTTTTGTATCTTTTTATATTCTTCTTGTTAATGTATTTATAGATAAATCTTTGTTTCCAAGAATAACCTTCCTTAGCTTCAAT
>JAILRQ010000094.1 GCA_024698125.1 Acholeplasmatales bacterium | reverse complement strand
TTTAACATTATAATAAGATTCAATATGATTCTTCATAGTATTAGATACTGTGAAGATGTTTTTGTATCTTTTTATATTCTTCTTGTTAATGTATTTATAGATAAATCTTTGTTTCCAAGAATAACCTTCCTTAGCTTCAATTACTGCAAGGTCATGTACAAAGCATGAACCAGGAAACTTAATTGGAGCAATATTGCAAAAACTTAATAAATCTACCACCTTATGCTTCTTGCAATACTTTGGAAGCTTTAATTGCTCCCAAGGATATCCAGCATTACCTGGAACCTCAATTATATCAATATTATTAAGCTCAAGCTTATTAATAATATTTGAAGGTGCTAGTATATGAAATTTTAAGTCTGGATCATTTATATTATCCAATGCTTTAGTAAGCTCTATGGCAACTCTTTGTACTCCTGTTATCTTTTGACATAAGAATTTACCATTAATATATATTTCCTTCATAGGTACTCCTTAGATTTCTTTAACTAGCTTGTTAATCTTTTCAGCGAACTTCTCTAATGTAAAATTATCTAATACTCTTTGTCTTGCACTATTACCAAAGGCCTGTCTTAGTTCTTGGTTGTCACCTAGTTTTTCAATAGCCTTTGCGTATGCTTCATAATCTCCATTAGGTACAGTAATACCTGTCTCATTATGAATTGAAACATAGTTAACTCCACTACCTGCAATCTTAAATGTTACGGCTGGATGTCCACAAGACATTCCTTCAACAAGGCCAATACCAAAAGCTTCATTTTTAGTAATTGATGGGAAGCAGAAAATATCACAAGCTTGTAGGTATCCTGCTAATTCTATATCTGTTAGTCTTCCTAATATTACGATGTTATGATGATCTTCACTCATGGCTCTTAGCTCCTCAGTCATAGGGCCTTGTCCGCCAATATATACCATATACTTATCAGGATCTAATAGCTTAGCTGCTCTAACTAAATAATCTAGTCCCTTATATGGAACATGTCGTCCAAATCCGAAGCAAATAAGCTTTCCTTCGTTTCTATTTTTGATGTTTGTTGCAGCCTTATTGATTGCTTCCTTATCATCAAATCTAGAATCATTAAATGCGCAAGGAATAACAACACACTTATCCTTATATTGACTTAAGTAAACTGAGGTATCAACATAATCAGGTGATGTAGCCACAACCTTACTTGCTAGCTTTAATAATTTATGATTTTGGCCATTGAAGAACTTTCCTAATATTTTTTGCTTAACTATATCTAAATGCCAATAAAGTATTAGTTTGAAATTTCCCTTCTTCTTTAGCTTTAATAGATAATGTGCTACAAATGGATTTGGATAATGGAATATCACAACATCCGGATTAAATTCAACTATTAACTTCTTTAGTTGCTTCTTATATCCAAAAGCTATTGATTGTGAGGCCACCTTACACTGACAGTTAACTCTATTAATTTCTACTCCATCAACAATATCCTTTTTATTACCACTTTCATGGTTAAAACATATTACCTTTTGTTCACAAGAACCTTCTAGTGATGTCACTATATCTCTAGCAACTTGTTCTATCCCACCAACAAATGGATGATAATATTTAGATATATGTAGAACCTTTTGCATATATAACAACTCCTATAACTTTGCTATTATCTTCTTAATCTCTTGATTCTTATTCTTTGCACATACAAGGATATCATTCTTTGTAACTGCAACTATCATATCATGTACACCAAGTAGTGATACTCTTTGTACCTTTGAATCACTTACAATGATGTTATTATTAGAATCAATCGAAATGCAGTTAACATTTCTTACTACATTTCCATCGCTATTCTTTTCAAATAACTCTTCAAATGCCAAGTAGTTACCAACATCATCCCAACCGAATGATGAAGGAATTACTACTATATTTTGTGCCTTCTCCATTACAGCAAAGTCAATTGACTTCTTTTCAAAGCACATAAATGTGTCACGGACTGCTTCTGCAGTCTTTACACCATCATTTTCTTTAACCATTTCAGCAAGCTTTAATAATGTATTGTAGTGATTACTACTATACATCTTTAAGGCTTCAAGAATTGTAGAATAGTTAAATATAAACATTCCACTATTCCATAAATATCTTCCAGACTTGAAATACTCTGTTGCTATTTCAAGATTTGGCTTTTCCTTAAATCCTAATGATTTAACGGCTACATTTAAATCTGCCTTAGCTGTTTCAATGTATCCATATCCTGTTTCAGGATATGTAGGCTTAATACCAAGGGTTACAATATTGTTCTTTAATGCTTCACCCTCAGCAATAGTAATAACCTTACGGAATTCATCCTCATCAGTTATCAAATGATCTGATGCAAGAACTACTATTGTAGGATTTGCTACATATTTTGAAATCATCATTGAACCATAGGCTATAGCAGATGCTGTATCTCTAAATCCTGGTTCAATAATAATTCTTGAATCCAATACCTCTGGAAGCTCATTTTTTAAAGCCTCCTGTTGAATCTCATTTGTTGCGATAAAGATATTATCCTTATCAACAAGTGGTAAGATTCTCTCATATGTTAATCTTATTAAAGACTTCTCATTAAATATTTTTAATAATTGCTTTGGCTTCTTCTTTGTTGAAAGTGGCCAAAATCTTTCTCCACTTCCACCAGCCATAATTAAAACTGCAAGCATTACTTTGTAGCCTCCAATAACTCATCAATTAAATCATCAATGTTATGCTTAAACTCAAACTCAATCTTACTCTTAAAGTATGCGGCATCTCCTACAAGGACCTCAGCATCATTTGGTCTTATAAGCTGTGGATTTACAGATACAATAACCTTCTTAGTTTTTTCATCAATACCAATTTCCTGTAAATCCTCACCCATCCAAGTAATTTGAATTCCCTTTTTTGCAAATACTCTTGTAGTTAAATCACGAATAGTATATGCCTCACCAGTAGCGATAACATAGTCATCACCCTTATCCTGCTGCATAGTTAACCACATAGCTCTTGCATAGTCCTCTGCATGTCCAAACTCACGAATAGCATTAAGATTTCCAAGCTCAAGTATTTCATCAGAACCTGATGCAATTCTATTTGCAGCTGCACAAATCTTTTTTGCAACAAAGAAGTTATTCTTTATTGCTGATTCATGATTGTAGCAAATACCATTTACTACATATAATCCAAAGTTATCTCTATAGCTCTTAGATAGCTCTAGACCAAAGTGCTTAGCTATTGCATATGGAGAACCTGGATATATTGGTGTTTGCTCATTTTGTGGATAAACATCACCCTTAAATAAATAAGGAGTTTCTAAATTAAATAGCTTAGTTCTTATCTCACCCTTCTTGATAGCCTCAAGAAGTCTTACTGTTGTAAGTGCATTAATAGTTACCGCAAGCTCTGGCTTATCAAATGATTTACCAACCTGCAT
>JAILRQ010000058.1 GCA_024698125.1 Acholeplasmatales bacterium | reverse complement strand
ATCAAACATTCCTTCAGCTGATGAAACCCTACCATTTTTAACATCTTCTTTGGCTTCTTCTAACATTTTAAGTATTTCTAGTTCTTCTATATTTTCCATATTATTCACTCTTTTATAAAAATCTATGTAAAATTCATCATTATTTTCCGAATATATAATAATTTTTTCAAATAGCAACTATTGCTTTGGCTCGCCGTATTCGCGAACCATTGCCTCCATGAATATAATCCATTGCTTACCATATTTAGAAACATCTACTCCTACTTTAAGTTTCCCATATGATATAGCTTTTCTTAATGTACTTTCATTTAATCCCCATAATGTAGTAGCATCGCTTAATGCTATTAATCCATCAAATTTTGATTTAATTGTAATACCATTATAATATAATTCATCGCATTCTAAATCAATGTCAGCATTCCATGATATACCATAACCACCAAGATCAACTTTAACTTTTTCAAACAAGTTGTTTTTTTGTAGATTAATGAATACCGGTTGTCTTTTAAACAATGGTTTTACATCATATTCTTTTGTAATACCTTCACAAAACTCAACTATTAATTTGTAGTTTTCAATTGCTGTAACAGTTCTTACCTTATGAAACATAAAACCACCTTCTAACTTAACGCTTCTATTTTATGAATGTTTTGACTATTCCACATATCTAGTAATTCTTTCTGATGAATCTTCATCCACTCTAAAACTAATTGCATAGCCCTAGGTGGAAGACCTCCAGACATAATATGAAAATCATTGATTGCTATTGCAACAACATTATCTCCATACCAAGCATGGATATGTGGGGGATTGTGTTCGGAGTATATGAAATACATTTTTATGATTATTCCATAGAATCTTGCTATCTCAGGCATTATTCTATTCCTCCAGTGTTATAATATCACGATATAGTGATATTGTCAAGAACTCACCTCCTAAGACAAAAATAAAAGACCTCATCATTTCTGACAAAGTCATTCATACTTATGTTTATGTCATTTTTTTATTTTATGAGTTTGATAAGTATATTTTTCAACTTCATATTCCTTAATAGTATTATATTTATTCTCATTTATATCCTTAAGTGAAATTGAATCCATTAAAATATTAGTTAAATGCTCATACTCACTATATTCATCTATTGAAGCCATGACTAGCGCATTTCTAAAATACTTCGCATGCTTACCAATAAAATCAATATTTACTTTCAATTCTATTTGTTTTACGAACAAATAAAGGAAAGTTGTTACAGTTCTAGTGTTTCCTTCCCTAAATGGATGAATTCTCCATAATCTTGAAATTATAGATACTATTTTTTCAACTTTCTCTTTTGACTTCAATTCGTCCCACTTTATATTAATAAATTCTTTATCTAATTTATTTAAATCACTATTTATACTACTATGATCAGAGTAATTGACAGATAATCCTGCTAGAATTGGTTCTTCCTTATAAATATTAATATTTCTTTTGCTGCCAGCCCACTCATATAAATCAGAAAATAATAATTTATGAATAACAAAAATATCTTTAACAGAGTTAATTGAAATAGGATTTCTAATCAGATTGTTAATATTTAAAGAAACAATTGAATACTCTGCATTATCAAGTTTATTCGCATCTTTAATATTAAGTTTATTAATTAAAACCTTTATTCCTGGATAAACATATTTATCTATCATTAGCAAATAACCTCATAATACCATATTTAGCCGTTTCATAATCAATATATCCTAAAGAATATAGATGAATTAACTTTTTTGCTTCAACTGGTGGTTCATTACCATCAACTGAATTAATAATATAAGCTAATTCTTCAATATCATCTTTTTCATTAGAAATATCATTAAGTTCAAATGGAATTCCTCTTTTTAAAACTACTTGTCTTAAAAACAAATCTATAGATTGACTTAAAGTCATTCCAATATTATTCAAAATGATTTCGGATTCCTTTTTTATATCTTCAGAAATTCTTGCATGTATTACTTCATTCTTCATATTTATCACCCATTATCAGTGTATCACAATTGTGATACATTATCAAATGATTATTCATTATAAAGATATTTTTTTCACATATTCACTTCCTTTCCTAATTAAGACAAAAATAAAAAACCTCATCATTTCTGACAAGGTCATTCATACTTATGTTTATGTCATTTTCTTGCGAGTGAGCGTGTCACTTCACATTATGTTTGATTATTCCTTTACGAAAGGTAATAATGCCATATGTCTAGCTCTCTTGATAGCGATAGCTAGCTTTCTTTGATACTTAGCAGAAGTTCCTGTAGCACGACGAGGTAAGATTTTTCCTCTGTCAGTTACGAACTTTCTTAATAAGTCAACATCCTTGAAATCGATATGCTCGATATTGTTAGTCTTGAAATAGCATACCTTTTTTCTTCTTTGGTGTAAGTTTCTTTGCATAATATATGTTCCTCCTTTTTAGAATGGTAAATCGTCTTCAGCAACCTCTGATACATCGAATGAATCAGGTTGCTTCTCTTGTGCTCTTGGAGCATTGTTTACTCTTGGTGCTGGTTGAGCTTGATAACCTTGGTTATCTGCTACACTAGCATCATTACGTCCTTGTAGGTTTTGTACACTGTTGCATACAACCTCAGTTACGTAACGAGTTGTTCCATCTTGAGCTTGGTAGTTTCTAGTTTGAATACTTCCTGTAATTCCAACCATATAACCCTTCTTAACATACTTTGCTAAGAATTCTGCTGATTGTCTCCATGCAACACAGCTGATGAAATCAGCTTGTCTCTCACCATTTGCAGATTGAAATTGTCTATCTACAGCAATAGTGAATTGGACATTAGCAACGTTAGATGGTGTATATCTTAATTCAGGATCTCTTGTAAGTCTTCCAACTAATACAACATTATTAATCATAATATCCTCCTTAATTACTCTGCAGCATTAACGACGATATGACGAAGAATATTTTCGTTATATCCAACTACACGGTTGAACTCATTAACAGCCTCTACAGTTGCCTCTACAGTAAGAACAACGTAGTATCCCTTATGATTCTTCTCGATCTCATAAGCTAGCTCCTTAAGTCCCCATTCATTAACCTCTAAAACCTTTGAATTGTTGTTAGTGAAAACCTCATTTAAAGTCTTAACTTCCTTAGCAATTGCATCAGCGTCTAGAGTTGGACGAATGATATACATAACCTCGTACTTCTTCATTTTGCGCACCTCCTATGGTCTATGGCCTGGTACATTTAAACGCAGGCAGAATGTGCATAATAAAACATATGCCATTAAATAATATCACAAATCTAAGAATTAATCAATATAATTTTTTAATTACTTATTGTATAATTTTGCAAGTGCCTCAAACTTTGGAAGAGATCTCTTAACAAAGTCTGTTGTAACACAATAAGCTATTCTAAAATATCCCTTAACTCCAAATGTATCTGATGGTACAAGTAGTAAATCCAAAGACTTTGCTACCTCACAGAAATGCTGTGAATCCTCCTCTAAGCATTTAGGGAAGATATAGAATGTACCTCCTGGTCTTACAACCTCAAAGCCTAATTCTATAAGCTTATCATATAAGATATTCATATTAGTCTCATATACAGCAAGGTCTGATGTAAGATCAATACAGTCAGCTGTCGCAAGCTGAATTAGTGATGTTGGACAATTATGTCCAATTCCTCTTGATATTTGAGCCATAATCTCTACTAAAAGCTTATGGTCAGGACACTCTGGATTAACTGCTACATATCCAATACGCTCTCCTGGAATTGATAATGACTTACTAAATGAGTAGCACATTAAGGTATTAGGGTAGAACTTAGATACACATGGGTTATCTACTCCCTTAAATACAATCTCTCTATAAGGCTCATCACTTATTAAATATATAGGATGAGAATACTTCTTTTCGCTTTCCTTTAAAATATCTGTTAAGGTTTTAATAGTTTCTGTATTATAAACAATACCAGATGGGTTATTTGGAGTATTAATTAATACTGCCATAGTTTTTTCTGATATAAGCTTTTTAAACTCATCTATATTAATTTGGAAGGTTTTAGTATCTGCAGGAACTACCTTTAATATAGCCCCTGTACCACCTACATAGTGGTTATACTCAGGGAAATATGGAGCAAATGTTATTACCTCATCTCCTGGAGTAGTTACTGCACGAATTGCATGAGCAAGTGCTCCTGCAGCTCCAGAGCATGGGAAGATACAATCCTTTGTATAAGGAAGATCAAATCTCTTCCTTAAGGAATCTGCAACAACCTCTCTCATATGGTCATTTCCAAGGTTTGGTGAATATCCATGTAGGGCAAGAGATGGAGTTTCATCAACTAATCTTTTAATAGACTCATTGAACTCAGCTGGTGCGTCTACAGAAGGATTACCTAGTGAATAGTCAAAGACATTCTCTTCACCAATCTCCTTCTTTCTCTTTAATCCATACATATACATTTCTCTTATTTGGCTCTTCTTTTTAGTTAAGCTCTTATAATACTCATTAATCATTATA
>JAILRQ010000056.1 GCA_024698125.1 Acholeplasmatales bacterium | reverse complement strand
ATGCTAAAGGATTTTAAAAATAATGACTAGACTTGATTATATTACATCTTTATTAAGTGAATATAATAGCGTTTGCGATGTAGGAACAGATCATGGATTTGTTCCTATTAACGCAATTAAGTCCTATAACCTATCTAAGGCTTATGCCCTAGATATTAATGAGGGACCTTTAGATAATGCTAGAAAAAACATTATATCTGAGGGTCTTAGTGATAAAATAGAATGTATTTTATCAGATGGATTAAAGGACTTTAATGAGACGGTAGATGCTATAGTTATTGCTGGTATGGGTGGATTATTAATCAAGAGTATAATAGAAACATCTCTTGATAAAGCCCTTAAGGCTCGTGCCTTAATACTATGTCCTAATAAGGAAGAGGCTTCGTTAAGAGATTTTTTAGTTAATAATGGTTTTTATATAGAGCATGAGCATATCCTCTATGATAAAGGACATTATTATGAGATAATAAAGGTAGTACCTGGTAAAAGGGAATATAATAATTTAGATATTTTATATGGGCCATTTTTAAGAAAAGAAAAATCTAAGGATTTTATCGATAAATGGAATAAAAAGCTATACCAGCTTGAGTCTGCCTATAAAAAGTGCAGTAGAGCTGATAAAAAGGATGATATCTTAAATAAAATTAATGCTATTAAGGAGATTTTGTTATATGGAGAAGATTAATATTTTAGACACACCAAACTATATAGAGGTTGAATGTATTGATTCAAATGTAAGACCTGTTGTTGTAATTGTGCCAGGTGGAGGATATGATCATACATCTGTTCGTGAAGGAATATATGTAAGTGATGCCTTTAATAAGGCAGGATTCCATACAGTTACATTAAGATATAGAGAGACATTAGACCTATATCCTGCGCCTCTTGAGCAGCTTTTATATACAATTGACTATGCAAGAGGGATGAAGTGCGCTGATAAAAATAAGATTATTCTTATTGGATTTAGTGCAGGAGCACACCTTGTAGGTTTAGCAAATGAGCACTACAAGGAATATAAGTATGATAGTAAGCCAAATCTTAACATCATTTGCTATCCAGTTACATTATCAAATGATTACTTTACACATAGATCTACATTCCAATATCTTTTAGGTAAGGATGTTAAGGATTTAGAGAAGCTTCATAGTGTTGATATTGTCGCAAACATTGATGAAAACTTTGCGCCATCATTTGTATGGCATACTGCAACAGATGAATCAGTTCCAGTATTTAACTCATTAAAGCTTGTAGAGGCTTTAATCCTTAAGGGAATTAAGTGTGAGTACCATATTTTCCCTGAAGGAGCACATGGATTAAGCCTTGCAACTAAGGAGTCAGCAATGGGAGATAGTAGAAAGGATATCCCTTATGTTTCTCGTTGGTTCCAAATGGCTTTAGATTTTATTCATAACACCCTTGATTAATATAGGGTGTTATGTTATTATTATTTTGCATTTAAATAATAAACAGAGTAGACTGATTGCGTATAGTGCCTTATCATGGGAAGTTGGATAAGGACGAAACACTTCGGGTGGCGATAGTCAGTTGCGTCCGCTGTATAAATTAAGATTTTTTAGTCTTACAATATTATAGTGGACCTCTATATTCAAATTATAGGAGGTCTTTTTTTATGGAATTTTTGAAGAGATATTTTAAATGTGTTTGGCAGCGCAAATTGCTATTTGTGGTTCTTGTTATAATAGGAGCCGCTATAGGTCTTATTGGATCATATAAGATCTATAATCCATCTCATGAATACTACACAGTATCATTTACTGCTGATAGTGTATCTGAGATTAGCCTTGAAACACTTGAAGAGGCAAAGCAGAAGATTCAGGATATAAGAGAGAGTGGAAAGTATCTAATACTTAATGATTATAAGTATGAGGTAAGTGGTGCAGTATCAGCCGAAGAGGTTGGTAATTCTGAAATCACTATTACCTATAGTGATGGAACTACTTCTACAGTATACGGTGCGATTGATACTAATGTATTTACAGAAAATGGTACACAGTATATAATCCTTGATGATTATTGGCTATACCCACAGGGTGAGGTTACATATGCTGATGGTATTGTCTATGACACAACAGATGAGGCAGTATACACATATGAGGCTACAACAAATATGGAGTATCAATACCAATATTCATCATTTGATTATGTTAAGACTAAAAAGCTTAATAAGACATCATATGTAACAGCAAATGATGATAACACATATACATTATACATGCAGCAAAGATATTTTAATTCTTGGCAGCAGGCAAGAAGATTTATGGTTCGCTATATTTCATATATTGCCGAAAATAAGGCTTATTTATTAAATGATGATGCAGGAAGTACTACAACATCAATTACAACAGCTACTAAGGCTACAAATATCATTGGATATGTTGATGGTACAAATATTTATGCTTGGACTGCTGTTGGAGCCTTAGGTGGAGTACTTGTAGATTTACTAGTGGTTCTAGTGCTTGTCCTTATTAAGAAGGAAGAGGCAGTAGATACCTTAGAATATGATAATGAGAAGATATTTAAATCTCCATTCCATAAGAAGTATTGGAAGGGCCAGCTATTACAGCTTAAAAATATTAAGAATGTAACATTCCTTGCAATATTACTTGCTATGATGCAGGTAGTACGTTTAATTCCAATTCCATCAGGATTTGGAAACCTAGGAATTTCTCTTAGTGCCTTTTTCTTTGCAATGATTGGTTTAATATATGGACCAAGCATTGGACTTATAATTGGAGTAATATCTGATATTTTTGGATTCTTTGTATTCCCAGATGGATACCCATTCCATCCAGGATACACAATTCAAGCAGCATTAACAGGATTTACATATGGAATATTATTCTATAAGACTAAGGTATCATTTAGTAAGGTGCTATTTGCTCGTTTAATTGTAAATATCTTACTTAACGGTGTACTTGGTTCATTATGCTGGGGAGATGTTGCAGACCTATCAGCTGCAGCTACAAGAACATATATGTTCACCCTATCAATTCCAAAGAATGTAGTATATCTATTACCACAGTCCATTGCAATCTGGCTTGTCTTTAAGGCACTAGCACCAGCATTTAAGGCTCTTGGTGTAATTGATAGTAGAATATGTGATGATATCAATCATGAGATTATAAATATCGAAGAGGAGCTTAAAACAAGAAGAGCCTCTAAAAATGAAGCTTCAGCTGATTCTTCTAATTTATAATGTTTTTAGTTGATTTTGTTAATTATATAATATATAATTAGAATATCTTAATACCATAAAGAGTAGGCGAAAGACAAGCTTTGTGACCCTACAGCAACCTCTTCATTATGAAAAAGGTGCTAAAACTTGAATGATGGAAAATATCTATTGTTAAAAAAGCCCATCATTTGGGCTTTTAATTTTTAAAGGGAGGATCTTATGTTTTGCGATGTAATTGTAGATGTAGCTAATAAGCAAATAAACAGAGTATTTGAATATAAGATTCCAACTTTCTTAGAGGATGTTATTGAGGTAGGACATAGAGTAAGTGTACCATTTGGTTCACGTAAGGTTTTAGGATTTGTTGTAGATATTCACGACTCTGCAAAATATCCTGATGGACTTAAAAGTGTATATGATGTCTTAGATATAAAGCCTATTTTGGGAAGTGAGTTTATATCACTTGCAGAATATATGGTTAAAAGATATTATTCATTTTATATTACCTGTCTTAAGCAAATGATTCCACAGGCCTTAAGGGTTACCTATTTAAAAAGAGTACATCTTTTAAAGGAGGATGGACTAGATTCTGATACTAGGGCTTTATTTAAGGATTCATACTATACCCTAAAGCTTCATGATGAAAGGATTTCTCTTTTCAAGAAATATGAGCGTGAGGGTATTGTAGAGATATTTGATGATTTCGTTGATAAGGGTAGGAAGAAGACAGAAAAAATGGTTCATCTTCTAAATGATACCCATCAAAGAAGTGCTAAATGTAACGAAATCATAAGCTATCTTAAGGAATTAGGTGAAGATATTTCAAAGTCTATGCTTATTGATATGGGCTATAGTGAATCATCACTAGAAACTCTTAAGAAGAATGGAGTAATTAATATTTATGACTCTGAGGTTTATAGAGATATAAATGTTAAGGATGAGCAGGATAAGAGGGTAGAGCTAAATGAATTACAGGATAATGTCTATAATGAAATTAAGGCCTCATATTCTAAATATGATACCTTCCTACTTCACGGAGTATGTGGCTCTGGAAAGACAGAAATATATCTTAAGCTTATTGAGGATGTTATAAGGAATGGTAAGGAGGCTATAATATTAGTCCCAGAAATATCTTTAACACCACAAATGACATCACGCTTTAAGGCAAGATTTAAGGATGAGGTCGCAGTCCTTCATTCAAGATTATCAAATGGTGAAAGATATGATGAATGGAGAAGAATCCTAAATAATAAGGCGCATATTGTAGTAGGGGCAAGATCAGCCCTATTCGCTCCATTTAAAAATCTTGGCCTTATAATTGTTGATGAGGAGCATGAGATGTCATATATTCAGGATACAAATCCTAAGTATGACGCAATTGATATTGCAGGCTTTAGAGCCAAATATCATAGCTGTCCACTTGTCCTTGGAAGTGCAACTCCAAGGGTTAGTGATTACTATAAGGCTCAAAACGGTGAGTATAAGCTATTAGAGCTTCCATATAGGGCTAATGGAAAGCCTGAGCCTATTAGTGAAATAGTTGATATGAGAGAGGAGCTTAAGGAAAAGAATAAGAGTGTATTCTCAAGATCACTTGCATCTGAGATTAAGGGCTGCCTTGAAAGGGGAGAGCAAGCTATTCTTTTCATTAACAGAAGGGGATATTCAAGCTTTGTTATGTGCCGTGAATGTGGTTCAACAATTGAATGCCCTAACTGTAATATGAGCCTTGTCTATCATAAATATAGTGGAAGGCTTAAATGCCACCACTGTGGATATGAAATCCCACTACCTGATAAATGTCCTACATGTGGAAGTAAGTATATTAAGCTTTTAGGTGATGGTACTGAAAAGGCAGTAGAGGAGCTTAAAAGAAATTACCCTGGAGTTAGGGTAAGAAGAGTTGATACTGATACTATGACTGAAAAGAATAGCTATCAGGAGGTATTTGATGAGTTTAGAAATCATAATATTGATATTTTGATTGGAACTCAAATAATTGCCAAGGGTCTAGACTTCCCTAATGTAAGTCTTGTTGGAGTATTAAATGCTGATATTGGATTAAAGATATCAGAATATAATGCCCCAGAGATATCCTATGATCTTATTGAGCAGGTCTCTGGAAGAGCTGGAAGAGATAAGATTATGGGTAAGGTTATAATTCAATCCTATATGCCAGAGCATTATGCTATAAGATATGCCGCATCACATGATTATAAGGGATTTTATAATGAGGAGATAAAGTATAGAAGGATTTTAAAAAATCCTCCATATACTAACTATCTTGAAATCATGGTATCATCCCCTATTTTAAAGAAGGCTTATTTAGAGGCTAATTTAATTAAGACTATAATCCTAAAGGAAAATTATGGATGCCAGGCTTTAGGACCTAATGAGGATTATATCTTTAAGCTTAATAATATATATCGTTATAAGCTACAGCTTAAGTTTAATGATATGGATTTATATAATACATTATCCGAAATACTTGAAAGATATTTAGGTAATAAGGATATTAATATTTCAATAACAAGGAAGTGATTTATTTTGAAAATAGTATTTATGGGAACACCAGAGTTCGCCGCAACAATTCTAGATTCTCTTGCACAAAGCTATGAGGTAGTACTTGTAGTATCTCAGCCTGATAAGGAGGTTGGAAGAAAAAGAGTTCTTACATCACCTGCTGTAATAGAGAAGGCTAAGGAATTAAAGCTTAATTATTTCCAGCCAAGAAGAATAAGAGATGACTATGAGCCAATTATAAATGCAGGAGCTGATATGATAGTTACTGCAGCCTATGGTCAAATTATTCCAGATGCTGTACTTGGATGTGTGAAGAAGGCTATAAATGTACACGCATCCCTACTTCCAAAATATAGAGGTGGAGCTCCAATCCAGCGCTCTATTATTAATGGAGATAAGGTAACAGGTGTTTCAATTATAGAAATGGTTTCAAGGCTTGATGCTGGATGTATCTATTCAACAAAGGAGCTTCAAATAGAGGATAGTGATAATAACACTACTCTATTTGAAAAGCTTTCATATGTTGGAAGAGATTTATTAATGGAGTCTATTGAAGATATTTATTCTGGAAAGAATAAGGGAGTACCTCAGGATGAGGATAAGGTAGTATTTTCACCAAACATTAGACGTGAGGAGGAAATTATATCATTTAATGATTCATCAAGAAATATCTTTAATAAGATAAGAGGACTTGCGATGGAGCCAGGAGCATATGCCACAATTAATGGAGAGGATTTAAAGATATATTCTTCAGAAATTGTAGATTATGCTGGAGAAGAAAAACCAGGTACAATCCTTTCATTAAAGAAGGAAATCCTTGTTAAAACAGCTGATTCTGCTATAAGGCTTATAGATATTAAGCCTAGTGGAAAAAAGATGATGAAGGCAAAAGATTTCGTAAATGGTCAAAAGTTGTTAAATGTTAATGATATCTTTGATTAATTTTGTTATAATGTAAATAGTTGAAAGGAGTATAGTATGCCGAAATTTAATTTGCCAAAATTTAAATTTAAAGGTCTTATCAGTAGACTATTTGCAATTGAATATGAAGTAGATATCACTGACGACACAGCCATGCTATACCGTAGAAATATCGTTGTTAAGAATATCATTTTCTTCTCGAACCTTATTTATACGTTCATATTTATGATTCTTTCAATCAGTGATAAGAATAGTAATAATATAGTAATTACATTAGTACTATTCCCAGTTACATTCGTTGTAAACCACACTCTTAAAAAGCTAATTAATGGTAATGAGCATGATCCAGTAAAGCAGCAGATAGCATCGTATTTCTGTGTGTTCTATATGTTCCTTACAGCTATATTGCTTTATATAAAGATGCGTATGTTTACAGAAAATGCTTCAGGAGAGCAGCCTATATATAGTGATGCAGCCTATGTATTAATTTATTATTCATTAGCCGTTATCTCACTATATCAATCTCCAAAGCTTATAAGAAATGTAGCACCATATTTAATTGTTATTACAACAATCCTACATTTCGTTACAACCCATGATATAATTCATGCTGATTATGCTTCATCAGCATTATCATTTGTAAAGGAATTCCCTCGCTCGGATGCCTTTAAGGACATCTTGGTAAGAACTATAATGCTTGTAGCATTTACCCTTGTACTATATGCCTTGGCATATATTACATCTAAGATGCAGGAGCAGCGTAAGACTGAGCTTATGAAAAGACAAGAGGTTCAGGATGACTTTACAAAGGTTGTTGTTGATATGTTTGATGTAACCCTTCATGGTAACCAAATATCAGAGGGAGAGCATCAGCAGGGTCCACTACTAGAAAGTATGGTAGTAAAGCTATCATCAGTTTTAGGACTTAGCCCTAATGAAATAAATAGAAATAAAGAGATTTCAACAATCCATTTAAATGGACATGTAGATCTTGATGTATCAAGTATTTCAGATAAGGATGCTCAATTCAAAAAGCTTCGTGAGCAAACATCTATTGGTAATGAAATTGCCAAGAGGCTTGAGCTTAGAAGAAAGTGTGAGGACGTAATCCGTGCTCACAGTGAAGGATGGAATACAGATGCCTTTATTAAAAAGACTCGTGACATCCAAAATAATAGGGATTCAAATATTATCTTATTATGTGACCTATATATTACCCTTAGATCACCAAGAAATTATAAGAGACCTTATTCACATGATGTTTCAATGAATCTAATTCAAAAGGAGTTTAGTATCTATTTTGATAATGATATCATTGATCGTTTCTCAAGATTCGCTAATGATTTTGAGGAGCTATATAATAGCTATGGTGACTAACCATTCTATTACACATAATATAGATATTTTAGGAGGAAATATATAATGTCATATTTATTTACTAGTGAGTCAGTAACAGAAGGACATCCTGATAAGATTTGTGATCAAATTAGTGATGCGATTCTTGACGCATATTTAAAGGAGGATCCAAAGGCTAGAGTAGCCTGCGAGACTGTAGCTACAACAGGTATGGTATTCGTATTTGGAGAAATCACTTCAACTGCACGTATTAATATTCAAGAGATTGTTCGTGATGTAGTACGTGAGATTGGTTATACAAGAGGAAAGTTCGGATTCGATGCTGATAACCTTGCAGTACTTACTGCAATTGATCCTCAATCACCTGATATCGCAATGGGTGTTGATGAGACAGATTCTCATGAGCAAGGAGCAGGAGACCAAGGAATTATGTTTGGTTATGCTACAAACGAGACTGATGAGTATATGCCACTTACCCTATCTTTATCTCATAAGCTTGCACAGCGTCTTGCATATGTTCGTAAGAACCATATCCTAGACTGCCTTCGTCCAGATGGAAAGACTCAGGTTACTGTTGAGTATGATGATAATCATAAGGTAAAAAGAATTGATACAATCCTTGTATCAACACAGCATTCACCAGCAATCCCTCTAGAGGAGCTTCGTAAGATGGTGAAGAAGTATGTAGTAGACCCAGTAATCCCTACAGAGCTTATTGATGAGAATACTAAGTTCTTATTTAACCCAACTGGAAAGTTCGTTGTAGGAGGACCTGCAGGAGATTCAGGACTTACAGGACGTAAGATTATTGTAGATACATACGGAGGAGCTGCAGCTCACGGAGGAGGAGCATTCTCTGGTAAGGATCCATCAAAGGTTGATAGAAGTGCATCTTATATGGCACGTTACATTGCTAAAAACATTGTAGCATCTAAGATTGCAGAGCGTTGCCAAATCCAATTATCTTATGCAATTGGAGTTGCAAAGCCAGTATCAATTTTAGTTGATACATTTGGAACATCAACTGTTTCAAATGATAAGATTGTTAAGGCTATTGAGGAGAACTTCAACCTAACACCTAAGGGAATTATTACATCTCTTGATCTATTAAGACCAATCTATAAGCAAACAGCTGCTTATGGTCACTTTGGACGTAATGATCTAGATCTTCCTTGGGAGAGACTTGATAAGGTTAACGTATTTAAAAATCTTAAGTAATTAATTTTAGGCCACCATTTGGTGGCTTTTTTTTATTTTTTTAAAAATCTTTTAGTAAAAAGTAATACATCCTTGCAATATATAATAGTGAGGTGAGAAAAATGAAAAGAAGATTAATAGCTTTAGTAATGATTGTCTTTGTGCTAGTTTTATCCTTAAGGCTTAATAGGGTAGAGGCTGCATCTGTTTCAAGCGATTATTGTGATTACACAACATTTAGCTATATGCAGTTTTCAAAGGGAAAGCTTTTAAAAAATTATTCTGATAGTGAGCTTAAGCCCTATATCAAGCAAACACACAAAAGAAGGTTTTATGGATGGAGAATAGCTTATATGAATTATCATGTAAGATGCAACTTTACATCAAAGACAATACTTTCAATTGTAAATGATGGTACAAGTGAAATTGAGTATGAGCTTGAACAAACAGAAACTACTATGAATAAGGTTTCAATTACAGCTAAAGGTACACTTAAGACCTCTGTTAGTGGAACTATAAAGAAGTTTAAGGGTGGTCTTGATTCAGCATTAAGTATTGAAAAGAGTGTTGAGGAAAGTGTAACGTGTAAAACATCAGAAAGCCTTAAGATTACAATTGACCCAGGAACTAAGGTCAATATTTATCTTAAGGGCTCAGGATATTTAACAAACGGATATGCAACGCTTTATGATATGTGGCTTAAAAGCTTTAGAGGAGCCTTTGAGTTCTTTGAGCTTGTTGATGTATATCCAAAAATTGTAAAGGAGAAAATATGAGAAAGATTACTTTTGTTTTATCAGCAATTATTATACTTGGATTTTTAATTATAATTGGAGAAAGTGTAGATAAAAATGATTACATAGAGGAGGAATCCTTCTCACTAAGATGTAATTATTCCTATCTTTATGATAGTGATAGCTATATGAAGATAAATATTTATTCAAATACTAAAAATCCAAGCTTTTCCTATAAGGATAAGAATACATACTATCTATGTGACTATGATGAATATTTTATAGTAGAGGTTAGTGTAATAGATATTGTTTTATATGAGGAGGATTCATATTATAGGTTTGAGGTTTCTATTGAAATTCCAAATGCTACCCTACTTTATGTACCAGAGCTGTATTTTAAGGCTTCAAATGAATATCATATTGACCTATTTAATATAGGAAGCCTTAATGTAAGAAGTGATGTTTATACACAGGATGTGGTGTATAAGTCTATGCAAAAGGATATAGTAGATAATAGCTTAATAGAGATTACCCTACTATTTGATGTAGCACCAACTATTAAAAATATATATGCCTCAGAGGCCTTAGGTATTACCTACAATACTATAGGAAATAATATAGTACTTAGTCTATCATCAATAAATCTTACATATGAGATGTATTTAGTTCTTGAGACAGCAAATGGCTATGTAAAGATTAAGAATGTAGTATTTAACAATAATACTATTACCTTTAATGATAATAGATATTATATGTCTGTTATGGTAAGGAGTGATTTAAATGATTAGCTTTAATAATGTAGTTAAAAGCTTTAAGAAGGATAAGGTATTAGATAATATATCGTTTGAAATAGCAAAGGGAGATTTTGTAATAATAGAAGGACAAAATGGTAGCGGTAAAACCACTATCATAAATCTTATTTTATCTCTTATTGATCTTGATAAAAATGATAGCGGGGAAATCATTAATGATTTTGAAAGTATTTCCTACTATCCTGAAAGGTTTGTCCTACCATCCCTTATAAAATCCTATGATTTCCTATATACCTATTTTGATGGTATTACAACTAGGGATGAGATAGATTTTTATATTGAAAGGTATAAGCTTGAAAATAAATATATATGTAATCTATCAAAGGGTAATACCTTAAAGATAGGGATTATTAAGACTCTTTTAGAGGCATCAGAGCTATATATCTTTGATGAGCCACTTAATGGTCTTGATGAGGAATCAAAGAAGCTTTTATCTGATGATCTTATGGCTTTAAAGAAGCTTAATAAAACAATTATTGTTGTAACTCATGATAAGAGTATCTTTAAGGATTATCAAAATAAGCTAATAGAGCTTGGAGGTAAGGATTATGAATAATATAAGAAGGCTTTATACAAGCTATACATTTAATAGAGCAAATATTATAATACTTATGGTATCAGCATTACTTTTATTTGTACTTTTTAATCTATATGATTTTGATATTAGTCTTTTTGATTATGTTGAGGATATTACATATTTTCATGATGACTATATAAGGTTTTCCTTAAATATTGCATCTCCTATATCGCTTGTGGTTTTAATATCTATAATATGTATTGACTATATTACAAATCAGAAGAGGTTTGATTTGATATTTGCGACAAGGATTAAATCAAAGGATTTGTTAAAGACTAAAATATATGTTTACCTCCTATTATCATTTTTATATATGACTATCATATGGATAATGATTATGGTAATAGGTATTATAAGGTTTAAATATTTTAAGCTTGATCAGGAAATGCTTCAAATATACTTTATGCTAAACTTTATAGGAGCAGAGGCTATCCTTATGTCTATGATCCTACAAAGGGCTACAAGAATTGGGTTTAGTGCGATAATTGTTTTTATAATATATTTCATATCAAGAATTGTAAGTGATATAAACAAATATATTGGAAATGTATTATTCTTAAATATTAATCCATTTTCAAAGATTTCAGCTTTAGGTCTTTTACCATCGTTTGCGATAGTTTTAGCCTATCTTACCCTCCTATTAGCAGTATTTTCAAAAAGAGAGCTTAAAATAAAAAAATAATATAAATTAATGTTGACAAAAAGAATAAATCTAGTATAATAATAGAGGTTAAATTAATAAACGGAAAGAAGAAACGCCCGTTTCTCGCCTGATTGACCAAAGGTTAGTAGGCAAAAAAGCTTGTTGTATAATTAAGAATTATTATGATATTTAAAGGGGCGTTACTGCGTCCCTTATTTTTTTGCTTATCACTAATATGGAGGTGTTTCTTATTAACAACAATAGAAGAACGACTGACGATGCAATCATTAATGATGACATTAAGAGTCCAAAGGTTTTAGTAATTACAAATGAAGGTGAAAAGCTTGGAGTTTTATCTCGTAACGAAGCATTAGCAAAGGCTGATGAGTACGGATTAGACTTAGTATTAGTTTCTCCAGAGGCTAAGCCACCAGTAGCAAAGATTATGGATTATTCTAAGTTCAGATTTGAGCAACAAAAGAAGCTTAAGGAAATGAAGAAGAATCAAAAGGTAGTTGTAATCCAAGAGATTAGATTATCTCCAACTATCGAGAAGCATGACTTTGAGACTAAGGCCAACAATGCTCGTAAGATGTTATTAAAGGGAAATAAGGTAAAGGTTTCTCTACGTTTCTTCGGACGTATGATCGCACATCAAGACTTAGGACAAGATGTTATTAAGAGATTCGTAGAGGCTTTAGCGGATTGTGCACAAACAGAATCCCCAATTAAGCTAGACGGTAGATCACTATTTACTGTATTAGTACCAAAGAATGATAAATAATTAAAAAAGGAGTGTAAAAAATTATGCCAAAGCAAAAGACACATAGTGGATTAAAGAAGAGAATTAAGGTTACAGGAACTGGAAAGCTAAAAAGAGGACATGCTTATACAGGACATTTAAAGACAAACAAGACTCACAAAGAGAACAAGAACCTTTCAAAGCAAGGTTTAGTAGATAAGACTGATGCAAAGAGAATTAAGTCTCTAATCAGCAACATGAGATAATTTTAGGAGGTAAGAAAGATGCCAAGAGTTAAAGGTGGATATACAACAAGAAGAAGACGTAAGGCTGTCTTAAAATTAGCCAAGGGATATTATGGATCAAAGCATGCATTATATAGAACTGCTCATGAGCAAGTTATGCGTTCATTAGCATATGCATTCAGAGATAGAAAGCAAAGAAAGAGAGAATTCCGTAAGCTATGGATTCAAAGAATCAATGCTGCATGTCAATTAAATGGAACTAAGTATTCATTATTCATCGCAGGATTAGCTAACGCTGGAATCGAAATCAATAGAAAGATGTTAGCTGAGATGGCAGTTAACGATGCAGAGGGATTTGCTGCATTAGTTAAGACTGCATTAGCTGCACCTAAGAAGGCTGTAGCTGCTGAGAAGGTTGTAGTTCTTAAGAAGGCTACTAAGGCTGAGAAGCAAGCTGCTGCTGCACAAGCTAAGCCAGCTAAGAAGGCTGCTGCTAAGAAGGCAGAGGCACCTAAGGCTGCTGCTCCTAAGGCAGAGGCTTCTGAGGACCTATCTAAGAAGACTGTTGCTGAGTTAAAGGCTATCGCTGCTGAGAAGGGTGTAAAGATTCCTTCAGGAGCTAAGAAGGCAGACATCTTAGACTTATTAAAGTAATAAGAATAAATTAAAGCACTTCGGTGCTTTTTTTTATGCCTCTTTTAATGTAAAATAGAAAAAGAGGTAATTTATATGAAGGTATTTGGAGTAATTCTTGCCATAATAATGATGCTAGTCTATATAGCGTTATATGTATTAGACATTATATTATTGAAAAAGAGAAAGCATTGGACAGCCTTAAAGGTTTATCTATATAGGTATGTATATTCTATCCTTTTTATTTTTATAGGTTTCCTTCCTATAAAGCTTATGACAGGTGAGGATATATCCTTTGATATAGCACTTCCTTGGCTTATGATATTTTTAATGATTCCATATGTTTATGATTTTATATTTTTGAAAAATATAAAGGAATCAATTACTCCATATCTTGAGCTTGATAAGGAGTCAGATGAATATGATGCCTTAAATAAAAGCTATCATATAGAATCAATTAATGGGTGGTTTGAGGGAAGCAAGAGTAATATTTATACTATGTGCTTTTTCTCAGCATTATTTTATGCAGTTGTTTATTTATTCTTCTATGGATTTATAGAAGCTATAGTGAGGTTATAATATGGGAAAGAAAATGACAAAAAGAATAACTTTTATAAGTGCGATAGTAACATT
>JAILRQ010000114.1 GCA_024698125.1 Acholeplasmatales bacterium | reverse complement strand
TAAGTATTTAGTAGCTACTGCATCTGCATTTCCAATTCTTCAGGTATGTAAGATTGGACGTAATTCATATATCGATGGAGGATATTATGACAATATGCCAGTAAACTTTGCAATAGAGCTTGGTGCTGAGGATATTGTGGCAGTAGACCTATCTCCAAATATTACACATAAGGAATTTTTAAATAAATCCTTTATTAAATATATTTACCCACGTTGGCCTTTAGGAGGATTCTTAAAGTTTGACCGTGAGCAAATAAAGAGAAACTTTAATCTAGGATATATAGATGCCCGTAAGGCTTATGGTGAGCTTATGGGATTTAAGTACGCCTTTAATATAGTAGAGGATAATGGGATGTCTCGTAATTTTATTCTTGATATAGTTAAGGTAATTAATTATATGAATAAGAATAAGATTAAGAGTAATGTTAAGCCTGAAATAGAAGGAGACATTTATCATATTCTTGAAACTGCGACGAATAGGCCACTTACAGATTTTGAATATTATATCCGTGCAATTGAAATTGCAGGAGAGTTTATAGGTCTTGATCACTATAAGGTTTATGAGCTTTCTGATTTTGTAACGATGATTCATGATGCCTTGACAGAGGTTGAGATTCCACAAGGATTATTTGATGGGTATAATAGATTAAAAAATATAAATAAGAAGAAGGATTTTGTATCAAGAATTGCTTCAAAATCACTTCTTAAATACATATTAGATAAGGATCTTGACATAGAGCAGCAGGCAATAGTTGCTGCCTCTAAGCCAAAGGTGTTTATTATCTATTTATTATTAAGGAGCTAATTATGAGTGAAACCTGCTACCAAGTAAATGAAAAATTTAATAATATGCATATAAGAAATATTCTTGAGTTTTATCATCTTGGTAAGGAAAAGAGAGCCAAGTGTGAGTTCTTACTTAATAATAACTATGCAACCCTTGAGACATTAGTTAGAACAGATGATGTTCTAACTATTATCTTTTCGGAGGAAATAGATTTTATTCCAGAAAACAAGCATATAAATATTGTTTATGAGGATGAATATTTACTTATTGTAGATAAGCCTGCAGGGCTTATGGTACATCCTGATGATAAGAGTAAGACTGGGTGTCTTGTAAACTATGTTGCAGGATATTTTAAGGCTAAGGGGATCAATAGAAGTGTTAAATATCTTCATAGAATAGATACTGATACCTCAGGTCTTGTAATGTTTGCTAAGGATATTTTAACAGCATCATATTTTAACTATTTGATTTCAAAGCATGAAATCACACGTTCATACTATGCCATAATATCTGGTGTTATGAATCCAGAGGAGGGAGTGATTGATCTTCCTATTGGAGAGCATAGACATATAAATGGTAAAAGAAGAGTATCTAAGACAGGACAAAGTGCTGTTACAAGCTATAAGACTGTAAAAAGGCTTAAGGGTGGTAATAGCTTAGTTTATGTAACTCTATCTACAGGTCGTAATCATCAAATAAGAGTTCATTTCTCTCATTTTAATCATCCCCTTCTTGGAGATTTAATGTATGGTGGATCACAAAAGCTTATTAAAAGACAAGCACTGCATTCTGCAGTCCTTGATTTTAATCTACCATATACATTAAAGCCAATTCATCTAGAGTCACCGCTTCCAAAGGATATGAAGGCTTTAGTATGAAAACAATAAAGTATATGATAAAGGCTGATACTACTATTAAGGAGTTTTTAATCTCAAATGTTTCAAGAAAGTTTCAGCGTCATTTAAAGAAAATGGATGTTAAGTATTATATAAATGGAGTAGAGGCTAAAAGCCATTTTGAGATTAAGCGTGGTGACATTCTTGAGGTGGTTTATAAGCCAGATAAAATAGAGGATAGCCATTTATATGATATTCCTCTTGATATTGTTTATGAGTGTAAGGAATATATGATTATAAATAAGCCTCGTGGTCTTAAAACTATACCTACAGGCTATAATGATTTTAAATCTCTTTATAACGCAATTATTTCATATTATGAAAAGAATCATATGGATAATACTATCCATTTTATAAATAGGCTTGATAAGGACACTGAGGGTCTTTTGATAGTTGCGAAGGACAAGTATAGTGCCTCAATTCTATCTAAGAATCTAGATAATATTTCTAGGTGTTATTTAGCAGTTGCCTGTGGTATAATTGAGTCTAGTGGTACTATAGAGGTACCTATTTCTAGAGGTGATGGTATTCTTAGAAGGGTTGATCCTAATGGCAAGAGTGCTATTACAAAATATAAGGTTTTAAAGTATATAGATGGTAATACATTATTACACCTTGAGCTTTTAAGCGGAAGGTGTCATCAGATAAGAGTTCACCTAGAATCTATTGGTCATCCAATTCTTGGTGATCCACTTTATGGAGAGGGAGATGAATTACATCTTACCTCATATTTAATTGATTTCCATGATCCGTTTAATGATAAGGATATCCATTTTGAAATAAAGCCTTGGTTTGGAGTATAATTATGAGCTTACTTGATGTAGAAGGAATTAAATTTAAATATACAGATAATGAGCTATATAACGATGCCTCATTTAAGGTTAATGATGGAGAGCATATAGTAATTGTTGGAAAGAATGGATGTGGTAAGTCTACATTCATGAACATCATTACTAAAAACATTATCCCTGATAAGGGTAAGGTTATATGGACTCCTGGAGTTACATTCTCATATCTAGATCAGCATCTTGAGGTTAAAAAGGATCAAAGCATTGGAGATTATATTTATGGTGTTTTCAAGCTTTTATTTGATAAAGAGAAGGAAATGAACCATTATTATGAGATGCTTGCGACTGCACCTGAATATGATTATGATAGAATATTGAATATAGCGGCTCAAATTGGCGAGGAGCTTGAGAAGAAGAACTTTTATGCAGTTAACTCAACAATTGGTAATGTTGTTAATGGTCTTGGTCTTCAAACAATTGATATGGACACACCTCTTAAGACCTTATCTGGAGGTCAAAGAGAAAAGGTATTCTTAGCTAAAATGCTATTAGAAAACCATGATGTTCTTTTATTAGATGAGCCTACAAACTTCCTTGATAAGGAGCATGTTGAATGGCTTATTAAGTATTTAAATGGATATCCTAAGGCATTTGTTTGTATATCACATGATACCTATTTTATTTCACAAATAGCACAGGTTGTATATGAGCTT
>JAILRQ010000028.1 GCA_024698125.1 Acholeplasmatales bacterium | reverse complement strand
CTTTGGTGTGGAGAAATCTTTGATTTCTATATTCATTTCTCATGGTGGGATGATGTATTACATACATTCTCAGGAGTATATATTGCAGCGATTGGATTCTTTGTTGTATCTATTGTAAATGAAAGAAGAGATGATAAGGCTAAGCTATCTCCAGGATTTGTTCAGCTTTATGCATTTATCCTAGCTTTAGCTGCTGAATGTTTCTGGGAAATCTTTGAGTTTACTATTGATACATTATTTGGTTCAAACATGCAGCGTGCATATGAATCAGAATCATTTAAGGAATATGGAGCAATAGATGACATAACTGATCCAAACTTTAATGCACTAGTAGGTCGTGATGCCTTAATTGATACTATGGGTGATATGATTGAGGTGCTTATTGGTGCCTTCATCATGTGTATGATAGGTTATATAATGCTAAAATATGCTAAGACTATTAAGGATAGAATTAATAGAAGAAGAGCTATGCTTAAAAAGCAGGAAAAGCTTAATGATTATCATACTCACAATGATGATCCAGTATATATTGATGAACCTGCAGAAGAGCTAGTTGATACACCTGCTGTATCTGAGTCAAATGAGTCTAATGATGAAAGTGATGTTTAATACATCACTTTTTTTATTTTGTGGATTTTATTATGTAATAATAAAAATACAAATTTCAAGATTAGAAAATTATCTCATCTAGTAATCAAAAATAGGAAATATAGAAAAACAAAATATCTAAATTGTCCATGAAATATACATTTATATCGGTTTATAAGCCTAGGGTATAATTATTGTCTAAAACTCGCATTTTTGAGTCAAAAAAATGTCGAAAATTTATTTTATTTTCATAGCCTTTTCATATAGAAATAATCCTTAATTATGCTATAATTAAGGAGTATTGAGCTAGTAAGGAAAAGTTAAAGTAATGAGACCTTTTTGTATAAGATAGCAAAAAGGCTTAATTTTTATCTCTTTTTTTTACGCTCAAATTTAAAGGCTGTAGGAAAAATTTTTTTGGAAGGGAAGATTAAAATGAATATTATAAAGCGTGATGGTCAAGAGGTAGTATTCAATATTGAGAAGATCGTAAACGCAATCAGAAAGGCTAATAATACAATGCCAGATGTAGAAAGGTTATCTGACAAGCAAATATTAAAGATTTCTGATAACGTTATGAAAAAGTGTCAAAAGGCATCTCGTGCATTAAATGTCGAGGAGATTCAAAACTTCGTTGAGGATGAGCTAATGGAGATTAAGGCTTTTGAAATTGCTCGTCGTTATATAACATATAGATATAGAAGATCTGAGGCAAGAAAGACTAATACAACAGATAAGCAAATCTTATCTTTAATTGATTGTAATAATGAAGAGGTAAAGCAGGAAAACTCTAATAAGAATCCTATTGTTGTATCTGTTCAAAGAGACTATATGGCGGGAGAGGTTTCTAAGGATATTACAAATAGATTCATTTTACCAGAGGATATTAAGGAAGCCCATAATAATGGATTAATTCATTTCCATGATGCAGATTATTTTGCTCAAAGAATGCATAACTGTGATTTAGTTAATTTAGAGGATATGCTTCAAAATGGAACAGTTATTTCTGAAACTAAGATTGATAAGCCTCATACATTTGCGACTGCATGTAACATTGCAACTCAAATTATTGCACAGGTTGCATCAAGCCAATATGGAGGACAATCTATTACATTATCACATCTAGCTCCATTCGTAGAGCTATCAAGACAAAAGCATAGAAAGCTTGTACGTCAGGAGATGTTTGATGCAGGTGTTAATGTAACAGATGATATTATTAACCAGCTTGCAGAGAAGAGAGTTCTTGATGAGATTAAGTCTGGTGTTCAAACTATTCAATATCAGGTTGTAACACTTATGACAACTAATGGACAGGCTCCATTCGTTACCGTATTTATGTATTTAAATGAGGTTAAGGATCCACAAACAAAGCATGACCTAGCTTTAATTATTGAGGAAATGCTTAAGCAAAGAATCCTTGGAGTTAAAAATGAGGCAGGAGTTTATATTACACCAGCCTTCCCTAAGATTATCTATGTATTAGAGCCAGATAATATTGAAGAGGGTTCTAAGTATTATTACCTAACTGAGCTTGCGGCTAAGTGTACTGCAAAGCGTATGGTACCAGATTATATCTCAGAGAAAATTATGCTAGAGCAAAAAATTGATAAGAATGGTAATGGTGCTTGCTATCCATGTATGGGATGTAGATCATTCCTTACACCTTATGTAGATGAGAATGGAAAGCAAAAGTATTATGGAAGATTCAATCAAGGTGTAGTTACACTAAACCTTGTTGATATTGCCTTATCAAGTGGTAAGGATATTAAGAAGTTCTGGGCAATTTATGATGAAAGACTAGAACTATGCTATAGAGCCCTAATGATTCGTCATAATAGACTTCTTGGAACTACATCAGATGCAGCTCCTATTCTATGGCAATATGGTGCTCTTGCAAGACTTGAGAAGGGTGAAAAGATTGATAAGCTTCTATATGGAGGATATTCAACAATTTCATTAGGATATGCAGGACTATGTGAGTGTGTTAAGTATATGACTGGAAAGTCACATACAAATAGTGAGGCTACTCCATTTGCCTTAGAGGTTATGAAGCATTTAAATGATGCATGTAAGAAGTGGAAGGAAGAGACTAATATTGATTTTAGTGTTTACGGAACACCACTTGAATCAACAACCTATAAGTTTGCTAAGTCATTACAAAAGAGATTTGGTATAATTGAGGGTGTAACAGATAAGAATTATATTACTAACTCTTATCATGTAAATGTACGTGAGGATATTGACGCATTTACAAAGCTTACATTTGAATCTCAATTCCAACGTCTATCTCCAGGAGGAGCTATCTCTTATGTAGAGGTTCCTAATATGCAAAACAATATTCCAGCAGTATTAACACTTATGAAGCATATTTATAATAATATTATGTATGCTGAGCTTAATACTAAGTCTGATTACTGCCAGGTATGTGGATATGATGGAGAAATTAAGATTGTAAAGGATTATGAGGGTAAGCTTGTATGGGAGTGTCCTAAGTGTCATAATAGAGACCAAGACAAGATGAATGTAGCTAGAAGAACTTGTGGATACATTGGAACTCAGTATTGGAATCAAGGAAGAACTCAGGAGATTGCTGAACGTAAGCTTCATTTATAAAATAAAGGATGGTGAGTAATAGTGAATTACGCTAACATTAAATATTTTGATATCGCAAATGGTGAAGGTGTACGTACTTCACTATTTGTCTCTGGATGTAGAAGACATTGTAAGGGATGCTTCAATGCTATGACATGGGATTTCTTATTCGGAAAGCCATTTACAAAGGAAATAGAGGATCAAATAATAGAATCATGTAAGGATCCTAACATTGCAGGGCTTACACTTCTTGGAGGAGATCCATTTGAGCCTGAAAATCAAAGAGGATTAATTAACATTCTTAGAAGATTTAAGGCTGAATGCCCAGGTAAGAGCCTTTGGTCTTACTCTGGATATGTATTTGATTTAGATATGATACCAGGTGGTCAGGTATACACAGAGGTAACTGATGAAATGCTATCATATCTTGATGTATTAGTTGATGGAAGATTTGAACTAGATCTTAAGGATATAACATTAAGATTTAGAGGCTCATCAAATCAACGTATTATTGATGTTAAAAAGTCACTTCAGGCAGGAAGAACTATCGTAATTGATAGGCTTATGGAAAGAGAAGTATTTGACTAATTGATTTAACTATACAATTATGCTATAATTATTACATTAAAAGAGGTGGAAAGAATGGCAAAGGAAAAGAAGGAAAAGAAGAATGGATTCTTCAGTGAATTCAAGGCTTTCATTACTAAGGGTAACGTCCTTGATATGGCAGTCGGAGTTATTATTGGAGGAGCATTTAATGCAATCATCACAGCATTAGTAAATAAGATCTTAATGCCAATTATCAATGCGGTATTATCTTACATTACTAAGGGACAAGGATTATATACAATCCTATGGGCATCAGAAAGAACATATACAGCTGATGATTTCGCTGCACTAACAACAGAGGAGCAAACAGCAGTTGCTGCTGCTAATACTCTAGGACCTAATGGATCATATTATTCTAGATTATTCTATATTGATTGGTCAGCATTCATTGAAGCAGTTATTAATTTCTTATTAATTGCATTAACATTATTCATTATTATTAAGGTATTCCAAACATTACAAGCTAAGCGTAAGGCTTTAGAGGAGGCTGTTAAGTCTCGTGGTAAGCAAGAGGAAGTGGTTGAGGCTCCTGCTGAGGAAGCACCAGCACCAGCTCCAGCACCTGTTGAGGCTGCACCAGCTGCAAATGATGAGGTAGTTAAGCTTCTACAAGAGATTCGTGATTCTTTAAAGAACAACGAAATTAAAAAATCTGACACAGACCAAGAATAATTGGTAGAGAAAGCTCACAAATATGTGGGCTTTTTTTTACACAATTTAACATAATTCTAAAATATTCACACCAACATTTATTTATATAATTGTAAGTGTAAAGGAGATTGATTGTTATGAACAGAACATTAAGAAGAATATTAATTGGAGCAGGAGCATTAAGTATATGTCTTGCCGCATCATTAACACTAACATCATGTAGTGAGGATGGATTAAGTGCTTATGAAATTGCAGTAGAAAATGGTTATGAGGGAACTGAAGAGGAGTGGCTTGAATCTTTAAATGGTACAGATGGTACTGATGGTGAGGATGCTACTAAAGAGACTACTTATGAAATGTATACAACACTAGTTTCAACTGGTGAATATAGTGGAACATATGGTGAGTTTTTAAGTGAGTATATTGGTGGTAATTATGATTTAAGCTATTTAATGAATAGAACATTATTATCTACAGTATCAATTACAATGGTATTTGAGGTTGAATCTAATAGTGGATTTAGACCAGGATCTAGCTCATCAAGTACAACAGAGGAGACTTATGCTGGAAGTGGAGTTATCTATAGTGTAGATACAGAGGAGGGTGATGCATACATCATCACTGCCTACCATAATATTTATCTATCAGATTCTACAAATGAGGATAATATTTGTACTGATATCTCATGCTATCTATATGGTCAAGAGGATGATGAGAGCTATGCTATGGAGGCTACATATATTGGTGGAGATATTTCAACTGATATAGCTATCCTAAAGATTGATGATAGTGAGATTTTAAAGGATAATGAGTATGTAGAAAGTGTTACATTTGGAGAATATGATAACCTTTATGTTGGTGAGACTGTATATGCTGTAGGAAATAACTATGGTGAAGGAATTTCAGCCAACGATGGAACACTTTCATTATTATCATATGATTGTACATATGAAATTGATGATTATACAGCAACAGTAAGATCATTTAGATATGATGCTGCTACAAACAGTGGAAACTCTGGAGGAGGAGTTTACAATGAGTATGGTGAGCTTATTGGTATTGTTAACTGTAAGATGCAATCTACAGGAGTGGAGGGAATGCAATATGCAGTACCTGTCTCTGTATTTGAGGGTCTTGCATATAAGGTAGTATCTAATTATGAAGCAAATGGTACAACATCAAATACTAAGGTATCTCTTCAAGCAGAATATAGTGATACTAATAGTAGTGTTTATTTAAACACTGCAACAGGTATGTATAATACTAAGGCAGATGTAGTAGTATCAAGTGTTACTGCATCAGGAATACTTGCGACTGCAGGACTACAGGAGGGTGATGTTATTACATCCCTTGAGCTAAATCCTAATGGAGCTAACAATCATACAAAGGAAATCCTTCATTCTTATGATATTGATGAATTCCTATATTGGGCAGATAAGGATGATACACTTACAATTAACTACACAAGAGATGGAGTAGAGCTTACTACAACAATCACTCTAACTTATGCTGAAACTATGTAAAAATGATTAATGGCCTTCGGGCCATTTTTCTTTATATTTATGTTTAAAAAAGCCCTTTTTGTGATATAATAAAAACGAATTATTAATTAAGGAGTGATATTATGGCTGACGAGAAAAGCTTAGACGAGAAGATTAAGGCTAAATTCTCACCATATTTTAAAACTTTACCTACAAACAACATCAAGCATATTATTGCAGTATGCTCTGGTAAGGGTGGAGTAGGAAAATCATTTGTAACATCAATGCTTGCAGTTGCAATGAGTAAAAGAGGATATAAGGTAGGTATTCTTGATGCTGATATTACAGGACCATCAGTACCACATGCCTTTGGTATACATGATAAAATTACAGGAACTGTAGACTCAAAACTTGTTCCTCAGGTTTCAAAGAATGGAATAAAGGTTGTATCTATTAATCTATTACTTGAGCATGAGAATGACGCAGTAGTATGGAGAGGACCAGTTCTTGCTAATGCATTACAGCAATTCTATTCAGATACAATGTGGGGAGATATTGATTATCTATTTGTAGATATGCCTCCAGGAACATCTGATGTAGCTCTAACTGTATTTAAGAATTATCCAGTTACTGGAGCAATCATTGTTTCAACTCCACAGGATTTAGTACATATGATTGTTGGTAAGGCAGTTCAAATGATTGAGCTATTAAAGGTTCCAGTAATTGGAATTGTTGAAAACATGGCATATGTAACATGCCCACACTGTGGTGAAAAGATTTATTATAATGGAGAATCTTCATTATATGATCTATGTAATTCATACCACACTATCCCACTAGCATCTATTGGACAGGATCCACAAAAGAGAGCTATCCTAGATAAGGGAGAGGTAGAAAGTATCGATACTAGTGAGTTCGATAACGCAATTGATGAGATTTTAGCAATCTAAAGGAGATTATTTATGAAAAACATTTATATGATTGGTGATTCTACAATGCAATACAATAACTTCCAAACATACCCTCAAATGGGTTGGGGTCAGGTTTTAGGACTATTTGCACATGAAGGAGTACAAATCCATGATTTTGGAAAGAATGGAAGAAGTACAAAGTCTTTTATTGATGAAGGAAGATTTGATAAGGTATTATCTAAGCTTAGTGAGGGTGACTTTGTAATTTGCCAATTTGGACATAACGACGAAAAGAGCCAAGACCCTGCAAGATATACAACACCAGAGGGAACTTATGTAGAAAACCTAAAGTATTTCTATAATAAGGTAACAGAGAAGAAGGCTACATTTGTACTTGCTACATCTATTTCACGTCATAAGTTTGTTGATGGTGTATGCCAGGATACACATAAGGGATATCCTCAGGCTATGCTTAAGTTTGCAAAGGAAAATAACATTGTATGTATTGATCTTAACCAAATGACTCTTGACCTATATAACAAGATGGGTGAAGAGGCTACTAAGAGATTCCATATGATTTTCCCTGCAGGAATGTATGAAAACTATCCTGATGGAAAGGAAGATGGTTCACATCTTCGTGCTGATGGAGCCTATATGGTTGCACATTTATTCGTTGAAGGACTATTTAAAACAAATTCTCTTCTAAAAGAGCTACTTTATGCACCAGATGAGAAGGCAGACATTGACTGGGCTATGCTAATCGATTAAAATATAGCTATAAAGATTAAGTAATGGTGCTTATCCTACTTAATCTTTTTTGCTTTTTTAAAGGAGTGATTTATATGAAGCTTGTAAATTATACATATGAAGGAAAGAGCCAAATAGGAGTATTTAAGGATCATCTTTTATATCCAACAGAGTTTGAAAATCTATATGATTTAATGGATAAATATGATGTAGAATCATTAGATAAGATGAAGCTTGGAAGCCCTGTAAGGCTTGAGAATGTAGAATATAACGCCATAATCAAATATCCAAGACAGGATATTTTATGTGCTGGTATGAATTATAAGGAGCATAAGCAGGAATGCCTAGATGCTCATATTGACTATAGTAAAGAGGTAGAAAGTATCTATTTTTCAAAAAGATGTAATGAAGCTAAAACATCTGGTGATACAATAGACCTTCATCTAGACCTTACAAAGGAACCAGACTATGAGGGTGAGCTTGGAGTAATACTTGGTCATGACCTTTATAAGGCAAATAAAAAGACTGCCTTTGAAGCAATCTTTGGTTATACTGTTATAAATGATGTATCAGCTCGTGACCTACAAAAGGGTCACCAGCAATTCTATTTTGGAAAATCACTAGATGGATATGCATCTATTGCCCCAATCCTTGTAACTCGTGATGAGTTTGAGGGATATCCAAATCTAGAGCTTAAAACCTTTGTTAACGGAGAGCTTAGACAGCATAATAACACATCTAATATGATTTTTAGTATTGAGGATATGCTTTTAGAGCTTACTAAGGGAATTACTCTTAAAAGAGGTACTATATTTTCAACAGGTACTCCATCAGGAATTGGAAAGGGATTTAATCCTCCTAAGATGCTAAAGCCTGGAGATGAGGTCCTTGTTAGAATTGAAGGAGTAGGAGACCTATATAATATTTTTAAATAAAAAAGGGGAGTCATCCCCTTTTAATTTCTCTTAATTCTCCTGGCTTCATATCTAAAAGACTATAATCACCTATTTTAACCCTTAACAGATCTATAACCTTATTACCACATAAAAGAGCCATTTTACGGCATTGATGATATCTACCCTCACAAATACTTAAAGAAAGTGTTAGGCTATCTATTTTATGGAATTTAAACGGTTTTAAGGGCTTATTGTCCATCTCCTTAAGATTAGATAGTCTTTCTAAGAACTCAGATGTAATAACATCCTTAAGCTTTAGAATATATGTTTTTTCTAAATCCTTATTCATAATATCATTAATAAAGACTGCATCATTAGATAAAATCATTAATCCTCTAGATTCCTTATCAAGCCTTCCACAAGGCATTAGCTTATATCCAAGATTAATCGCATTATTAAAATGAAGAGGAGAAGATCCTATCATAGATAATATTCCCTTAGGCTTATAGTAGAGGAAGTATTTATTTTCTATAGGTAAAACCTCTATATCATCAATATATACCTTATCACCATTATTTAGAGGGCATGAAGGATCTTGAATTCTATCATTAACACTAACTCTTTTGTCGACAAAAAGCCTTATAGCTTCGGCTTTTGTAAGATTTTTCGCAGTCATAATATATTTAAGTAGCCTCATCTAAAACACCTCCTTAAATATTTTAACATTTTTTTAATTTTTTTGTTGATATTTAAAGATTTTAGAGTATAATAATAGTCGTGCTTGAAAAAAGCAAAGCTGGACCGTTAGCTCAGTTGGTAGAGCAACTGACTCTTAATCAGTGGGTCTAGGGTTCGAGTCCCTAACGGTCCACCAGTTTTTGAAATGATGAAGTCGAAAGACTTCTTTTTTTTATAATTTTTGAATTATAATGATTTATATTACTATTTGTAAATATTTATACATAAAACATAATAAAGTCCTTTTATTGCTTGACTTTTATATATTTAGTTGTTAAGATTTAAATGAAAGAGGTGTTAATATGAAAAGATTATTAATGGGAGCTTCTTTTTTAAGTTTGTTTATTATTTTTAGTGAGAATGTCAACGCATTTCAAGAAATTGGAGATTATGGTGTTGATATTACAATGGCATTAGATTCATTTGATGCTAAAGAGGTTAGAGCAGCTGAATATAAGATTTCAGATTCTGGACGATTTAACCAAAACTATGATACTATCAGGATTGATGATTTATACAATGGTGGATATGACTTAGACTCATTATATTCTGATGGATATAGAACATTAATTTGTGAGATGGAATTAGAAATGAAAGAAGTAGATAAGGGATATCAGCATATTTTTATATATGATGATGATACTTCTAATACATATTTAACTGGTTGCAAGTATTCATTAGGTGGTAGTGATAAAATTTCATCATATCAAACGGTAACTTTTTATTTCGAATTAAATCTTTCGAATATTACAGATAATGATTTTGTTATTAGATATGGAGCATCTGGGTCATTTGATGATGATTGGAAAAATCAAAATTTAAGTGTATATATTGGACTATCTAAAGAGGTTCAAAAGACAGCTAATATGTGGAGCTTAGAATGGATTGATTCAACTCACTATAGTTATGAAGAATTGACTTTATCAAAATAACATTGGAGATAAATATGATAAAAATTACAAATGTTTCTAAAGAATATATTAGTGGTGAAGTAAAAACAACAGCATTAGATAATGTTTCTTTAGAGATACAGGATGGAGAGTTTTTATCAATCCTTGGTATGTCAGGATCTGGTAAGACAACTTTACTTAATTTAATTGGTGGTTTGGATAAGCCAACAAGTGGTGAAATATTAATAGATGGTATAAATTATTTAAGTCTTAATGATAAGGAAGCCTCAAAGTTTAGAAATGAAAATATTGGGTATATATTTCAATTGTTTTATCTAGAGCCATCCTTTACAGTTTTTGAAAATGTATCAATACCACTTATCATAGGTGGAAAAAGGAAGAAGGATTATGAGTCAAGAGTTTTTGAGTTATTACAAATGGTATCTCTTGGCAATAAGGCTAATAAGCTAGTATCAAACCTATCTGGTGGTGAAAAGCAGAGGGTATGCATTGCAAGGGCATTAGCTAATGATCCTAAGTATATATTAGCAGATGAGCCAACTGGAAGCTTAGATAGTGTTAATGGTGAGGCTGTTTTAGAATATTTGAAATTATTAAATATGAAGAATAAAACTATTATTTTTATAACTCATAATGAGGATTTTGCTAAAAAATATTCTAATCGTATTATTTCATTGAAGGATGGAAAAATAGTCCAATATGAAAACAATAAGTAATTTTTTTATCATTCTCAAAAAGACAATAAAAACTGGTAAGGTAAGATGCTTGTCTATAATTACCTTAACTGCTATTTTATATATTTTGATATTTGTTACATTATTATCATCATTTTCAATGAAAAAAACTGGTAATGCAACATATAAAGAAAATCTATCTGGTGAAGACATTGAAATAAGCTATAGCTGTGGTTTGAATAATGTTTCATATAGCAGCTACACCAAACTTAAAAATGTCATTTTAGATTTTGATGATGATTTAAAAGCTATATACGCTTCAAACAATCAATTTAATCTATATGATTTTGATTATATAAGCTTATCATCAATTGATGAATCATTAAAGGATATTCTGCTAGAGGATAACGGCGTATTCTTAAACGAGGAATATAAGGATAGCTATAGTATTGGAGATTATTACAGTATTGATGATACAAGCTTTAAGGTTTTAGGATTCTTCGAAGGAGATGCGATGGTTATCGCAAATCTTGATTATGTCTTATCTCTTAATAGCTTTAGCATAAGAAGTGTAAGCTTTATATATAATTTCAGTGATTTAAAAAATAGTGATATTAATAAGCTTTTAAGCATTTATGATGAGATGAATGAATATTCTTCAAACCAAGAATATTTATATTCATCATCCCTTGATTTAATTAGTGATATAAATAAGGTATCTGGTATTTATCTTACAGGTTCAATCATATTAATAATAATATTTACAATATTTTCTGTGGTAGCTATTTTAAATGTTTATGAAATAAACTCAAAAATTGATTTAGAGTTTTATTCAATTCTTAGGCTTAATGGAATGACTAAGAGTAGAATCAATCATTTTGGAATGCTAGAAAATATGATTATAAATATAGCTTCATTTATAATTTCATTGTTAGTATTTTACGCAATATTTAAGCCTTTAAAGACATTTTTATTAAAGCTAATTACAATTATATTTGAGCTATCAATAGATGAATTGTATTTTGATATTAAAATGGTATATGATAAAAATCCTTTAATATTTATAATTCCTTTACTTTTAAATCTATTCTTTATAGCATTAAGATTAATCATTAAAGGACATATTACTGATGACTTTATTACATTAGAGGGGTTGGATGATTATGCAAGGTAAAGGTGTATTAACGATTGCTTTAATGTATTATAAGAAGAATAGAAGGAAATATCTAAGGATATCTATTTCATTAACCTTAGCTTTTGTTATGTTAATATGTATTAGCTTTTTAGCTATTTCATTTGATTTAAGCTATAAAGCTAAAATGAATGAAGAAGAAACACTTTTATCATGTCAGGTAAGATGTAATGATAGTGGATTACTTAAAGAAGTTGATTCTTTAATTTCAAATGATGAAAACATAGCACAATCAATAGAATATGATTTATCATATTATAGCTATTATCATAAGAAGGAATATAAATCAGCTATGGCACCAACCATTTATTACTATCCAGAAATTGAAATTGATGGTATTTCTTATGACTATTCATTAATGTGTGAGGATAATGATAAAAAAAGCGATGTGTTTAATTTCTTTAATCTAGAATCAAATCTTATATTAGATAGTGAATATGATTATGCTAATAAGAATGATGTGGCACTATTATATGGTGATTGTAATGTTATATTAGATAATAGTGTTTATTTGAGCTCGGATTTTTGTGATTATTACAACTTAGATTATAATTCTATAATAGGAAAAACCATTAATTATAGGACTTATTTGAGTTCAGATGAAGCTATAACATTAATTGATAACTTCACGGTTATAGGAGTTTTTAATACATGTCTTTATGATATTCCTACAAGAAATATAGTGGCTCCTATTCTTTGGCTGCCAGCATCTGCATATGAAGATATTAATTCAGTAGCTGATGATGAAAGCTATACAATGAATCTAATACAGTTTAATGATTTTTCAGGGTTTAAGTCTTCAATAAAGGCTTATAATAATTTAGCAAATGAGGATTATAATGTATATGTCAGTATGCCTGATTTATCAATGTATTATATTAAAATATATCCACTATTAACAATTTCTGAATATATTTTATATACACTGTCAATATTCATTCTTGTTATAGCTATACTTAATTTATTTCATGTAGTAGCATATATTTTTGAAAAAGAGCTTAAGTTTTTAGGAATGTGTAGAGCAATAGGATTAGAAAAAAGAGATAGAAGGAGGTTTACCTTAACTCAAAATACACTTATCCTAGCACCTCCAATATTGATCTCTTGTACTATAAGCTTAATAGCCTGTATAATACTTACAAAAATATTTAATAATAATATAACTATTCAAGGAATATTTTCAAATACAGTAATATTTAATATGAAATATTTTGCTATAACATTATTAATTTTTATTGTTCTTGTTATTTTGTTAATAGAAGTATTGTCATTATTAGTTATTAAATATTTAAAAAGATTTAACAATAATAGTAGAATAAATCTTTAATTATGCTTTATATTGTTTGATTGGCAATATTACTAAATCTTATTTTAGAATTGGTTATTGCCAGTCAAATGATTATAATACTTATTGATGTAGAAAAAGTATAGAAAATGATGAAATATTTTTCATTTTTTTGTTGACATTAAGGATTTTTAGCGTATAATAATAATCGTGCTGTGATTTAAGCACTAAATAATAGCTGGACCGTTAGCTCAGTTGGTAGAGCAACTGACTCTTAATCAGTGGGTCTAGGGTTCGAGTCCCTAACGGTCCACCAGTTTTAAAATTAATGAAGTCGAAAGACTTCTTTTTTTTCGCTTTTTATTAGGAAAAAGGAGATAATATAAGTTATAATTATTGTGAGATTTTTTCCTTTATTAGAAAGTATAATTAAATTAAAATTGGTATATAGAAAAGAGGTGAAGTATATGCCAAATAAGGTTTCTTATTATATTAAGAAGGAATGGAAGGTTGTTATTATCGCAACTATCTTTGGTATATTCTTTAACCTCTCTGATTCGTTTAGTGCTATAGCTTTAGGTAAGGTTATAGATTCAGTAGGTCTTGAGGATGGTAGTGCTGTTTATACCTTAAAGGAGATTTATAAAATATTATTATTCTATTTTGGCTTGATGATGGTAGTAAATGTCACAAGATTTGGTAAGAGATTCTTTGTAAGGCTTTTCTCTCATAAGGTAGAGAAAAGAATGAGAAGAGTTTTATATAACCACCTTATGCATATGTCTATTACAGACTTTGATAAGGAGGATATGGGAAATCTTATGGCTCGCTGTATTGGAGATGTTACCATTACAACTGATGGCTTTAGAAAGGCCATGATGGAAATATATGATACAGGATTAAGGCTTACATTCATTCTTGTATTCTTAGGTAATTATTCTATTAAGATGACCCTTTTAACTCTTGCGTTCTGCCCATTAATACTTATTGTAGCCTTCGGTCTTAAAAGACTTATTCATAAATATTCATCAGATGCTAGAGCGTATGCTTCATATATTAATAATTCAACCTATGATCTAATTGATAACTCAATTCTTTATAGAACATATGGTTCAATAGATTTAGAGACAAAGATTTATTATGATGAGCTTAATACCTTAAGAAAGAAGGAGATTAGAGCTAATCTATTTGAAAACTCTCTTGAGCCAGTATATAGAATGTTTATTTTAACAGGACTTTTAGTGGTTATGTATTTTGGGGCCCAAAATATCATAAATAAAACTCCATATAATGGTGGAGTTTGGACAGTAGGAGTATTTACAGCCTTCTTAACATTGTCCCTTGAGCTATTTAAGAAAACATGCCGTGCATCTATTTTAATAAATATGGTAGAGAAGGCGTCAATATCCTTTGATAGATTAAAGCCTTATCTTGTAATAGATGAGGAGCTAAAGATTACAAATAAGCTTACAAAGGGTGATTTAAAGGTTGAAAACCTTACAGTAACCCTTGGAGATAAGACATTAATTAATAATTTAACATTTGATGCTCATAAGGGACAAATTATAGGAATTACTGGAAGAGTTGGTTCTGGTAAATCTACCTTAGGACTTGCCCTTACAGCCCTTTATCCTTATAAGGGCTCTATTAAGCTTAACGGTGTTGAGCTTAATACCCTAAATAATAAGGAAAAGGCCCTAGAGATTTCATATATGGGACATAATCCATATCTTATGAGTGATAGTATAAGACATAATATAGCGTTTAGTGACAATGATGTTCGTGAGGTCTTAGATGATGTAGCCTTCACTAAGGATTTATCATATATGGATAATAAATATGACACCCTTATTGGAAATAATGGTGTAAAGATTAGTGGTGGTCAAGGACAGCGTGTAGGTCTTGCAAGAGCCTTATACAATAAGAATAATCTTATCATCCTTGATGATCCATTTAGTGCCTCTGATATTTATACAGAGGAAGAGATTATAAATAATATTAAATCAAAATATAAGGATTCAATTATAATCCTTATGTCTCATAGACTTAGAATCTTCCCTCTTGTTGATAAGGTTATCTGCTTAGACAAGGGATCATATGTAGTTGGAAGCCATGACTACCTATATGAGAAGAGCGAAGTATATCACCAAATCTTTGATCAGCAAAGGGGTGATAACCGTGGTTAAAAAGGTATTTTTAGAAACATTTAGAAAGAATCTTATATTCTATATTCTATTATTTATAACAATTGCGGTTATAATAGTTTCATCCCTAGTTCCTGCAAAGATGCTAGAGCATCTAATTGATGACTATTTTGATGCAGATGTTAAGGATAAGGCTATTATGTGGAGGTATATCCTACTTTATGTAGGATTTACTATTGGAGCCTCATTATTTGATTTCTTTAAGAGATTATTACTACTATATCTTGGTTCACAGTTTACTAAGGATTTAAGATATCAAATGGCCTTAAAGCTTGCAAGAGTTGAGGGTATTTACTATTCAAATAATGAAACAGGTATTACATCATCTAGATTTATAAATGATGTAGACGCAATCAATACAATATTTACTGATGGAATTGTATCTCTTGTAATTGACTTAGCCAAGATTATAGGAATTGTCTTTATGATGTTTGTCTTAAATGTATGGCTTGGTCTTGCGACTATTGTTTTAATTCCTTTAATAATGGGAATTACAATGTTATTTAAGAAGATTATCTTTAGAGCACAAATGAATCAGCGTAAGATGATTGGTATTATGAATAATCATATATCTGAAACATTCTTTAATGAAAGAATGATTAAGATTTATGCTAAAGAGGATTATATGATTAATTCTAATAACAATTATAATGATCTTAATTATAAGGCACAAAAGAGTGTAGCATTTGCAGATTCAGTATTCTCACCATTAATTCAAGTAATAAAGGCTTCAATTATTGTAGGACTTGTCTTACTTGCAAATCCTCATAATGACGCCCTAGGTCTTACTATGGGTATGGTAGCCGCATCCCTAGAGTATATAAAGAATCTATTCATGCCTATTGATGACTTTGGAAAGGAATTCCAAACTATTCAAAAGGCTATGTCAGGATTTAAGAGAGTTAATGAATACTTTAATGAGCCTGATGAAAATGAAAAGCTTGATTTAAAGCTTGAGGATATCCTAAAGGAAAGTAATACTGTAGAGTTTAGAAACCTATCATTTGCTTATGGTGAAAAGGTGATTCTTGATGATATTAATATTAGCTGTAGTGGAAATAAGAAGTATTCATTTATTGGAAGAACTGGAGTAGGTAAGACTACGACATTTAGATTAATTGAAGGAATATTAAAGCCTACTATGGGAAGAATATGTATTAATGGAATTAATGTTCGTGATATTCCAAATGAGATTAAGTTTAAGATATTTGGTTATGTAGATCAAAAGTTTAAGGGTATTAAGGGTACTGTATTTGAAAACATTTCTATTAGAAATGAGGATATCAAAGAGGAGGATGCCTTAAAGGCACTTGAAATTGTAGGGCTTAAGAATAAGGTATTAAGCTTTGCGCATGGCCTTGAGACAGTCTATAATGATACACTATTCTCAAATGGTGAGAAGCAGCTTTTATCAATTGCTCGTGCAATTGCACCAAACCCTAAAATTCTTTTACTAGATGAGATTACCGCAAACCTTGACTCTATTACTATGGAAAGAGTTATAAAGGCCTTAGGAGAAGCATCTAAGGGAAGAATGATTTTAGAGATAACTCATAGATTATCTTCTACAAATACATCAGATAAGATTATTTATCTTGTTGATGGACATATTGATTCAATTCTTACTCCAGAAGAGATGAGAAATGATGAAAGATTTAAAAATCAAATAGATTTAGAGGAAATAAACGAGTAGTTTTATGCTATAATCAACTTAGGGTGATTTAGTATGAAAAGACTCGTTCTTTCTTTTTTATTACTAATAATTTCGTTTACATTATTATCATGTAGTGATGATAGTATAGTAATTGAGGATAATACAATTACATATGGTGTAGAGGGCTTTAGCGGAGCATTTAAAACTGATGATGTTATAAATCCTAATGCTGGATTTTATTCAACAAGATATATAAGCCTTAAGGAAAGTGGAAATGATATAGATTTATCATGCAGTATGTCCTTATATCATTTAAGGGTAGATCTATCAGCATTCTCAAAAGCCAATAATGAATCATCTGATTTAAGTCTTACAGAGGATTCCTTAAATGCCTTAGAGGAAGCATTTAAGATATTTAAGGCTTCTAAGAGTATGGTTATTATAAGATTTGCCTATGACGGCTTTGATGGTAAATCAAATTGTGAGCCAAGCTTAGATATGATTAGAAATCATATTGAGAATCTATCTAAGGTTATTAATAAATATAGTGAAATCTTTATGGCAGTAGAATGTGGTCTTATTGGGCCTTGGGGTGAGATGCATACATCAGATATGGCAAACACATCCTCTTTTAATTCTATTATTGGATGCTGGATTGCTAATATTTCTGATCTTCCAATTCTTGTAAGAAAGCCACAGTTTATAATTGATTATTTAGGTATTGATGATCTAGATTCATATACTCCAGAGGGAGAAGATTTAAGGCTTGGAGTATATAATGATGGATATTATGGGACAGAGCTTGATACAGGAACATATGAATCATTAAGCCAAAGAGAATCCTATACAAAGCTTATAGAAAAGCTTAATAATCCATTTGGTGGAGAGATTATAGGAAATCCAGAGGATAATTTTTCACTTGATGATGTAATTAGTGAAATGGATAGAGTAGGTCTTACATACCTAAATAGTGAATGGAAGACATCTGTAATAGATGGCTTTAAAAAGAAAAGCTATGATGGGATGTCTTTATATACCTATATCCTAAATCACATGGGTGAAAGGCTTTATATATCATCTATTTCTGTATCTAGTGTAGATGATATATTTAATGTCACACTAACATTTGCCAACTATGGATTTAAGGATTATAGTGGAGGATTAAGCCTTAAGCTTTATTCAAAATCAGGAGATACTACAAATAGTGTAGAACTGGATTTATCAACAAGCCTTACGGCAGAGTTTAGTATAGAATCAAGTAAGTCTTCAGAGCTATTCTTAAGCGTTTTTGATAATGTAGGAAGAGAATATGAGCTTATAAATGGATCTTATGAGAATAATTTAACCTATCTTGGTAAGATAGTGTAAAGGAGTAATTTATGATTTCAAGAGATGAATACATTAATTTAATAAAGAAGGAATATCCAAATGATTGGCTTGAAATCATAGATGGTCTTTCTAAAAAAAGAAGCAATGCCTTAAGAGTTAACACCATAAAGATTAGTGTTGATGAGGCTTTAAAGAATCTAGATGATTTAGGCATTAAATATTATAAGAGTGATATATCAGATTTTTCATATCTTGTAGATTCAAACAACAAGGATTTAATGGATTTAGATATGTTTAAAAATGGGGAGATTTATCTTCAATCAATCTCTTCCCAGCTTCCACCCTTATTCCTTGATATTAATGAATCACATGATATCCTTGATATGTGTGCTGCCCCTGGTGGTAAAACATCTGAGAT
The DNA here is from genome assembly GCA_024698125.1 of Acholeplasmatales bacterium. GTDB lineage: Bacteria > Bacillota_I > Bacilli_A > Acholeplasmatales > Anaeroplasmataceae > UBA3206. The sequence goes on along the minus strand of JAILRQ010000028.1, from coordinate 1,192 downwards.
ACAAATGATTGGTGAAAATCAAAAATCTATTATGGCACTTGAGGCTGATAAGATTAGATGTGAAAGATTAAAGTATAATCTAGAGCATTTAGGATGTAAGAATATTAATGTTATGAAGAAGGATGCAAGAACTATTGATTCATTTTTTAGATTTGATACTATACTTTTAGATGCTCCTTGTAGTGGAAGTGGTACTATAAATCTTGAGGCTGAAAAGGATTTAAAGGCTTTTTCAGTAAAGCTTGTAGAAAACTCTTCAAAGCTTCAGAAGGCTTTACTAAAAAAAGCCCTAGAGGTTTTAAAGCCAGGGCACACAATGGTTTATTCAACATGCTCAATTTTAAAAATGGAAAATGAGGATGTATTAAAAAGTGTTTTAAATAAAAATCTAGAGCTTATGCCTTTAGATATAAATATTGAAACACTACCTGCTTCCCTTCAAAATACATATACAATTAAGCCATCAGATAAATATGAGGGATTCTTTATTGCAAAGATTAAAAAGATAAGATAGAGGTTTGTTATGAGAAGATTAAAGATACATGGAATATATAAGCATTTTAAGGGCAATTATTATCTAGTTGAGGATTTAGCCTTTGATAGTGAAACAAAAGAGAAAATGGTAGTATATAGAAGACTATATGATGATGGATCATTATGGGTTAGACCCCTTGATATGTTCTTATCTGAGGTAGACCACCAAAAATATCCAAATGTTAAGCAAAAATATCGATTTATGCTTGTTCATACACATAAGAAAATGTTATAATCAATGTAAAGTTTTAAGAAAAAGAAGAGGTATTTATTATGAACTTAAAAGAAGTAGCTGAAGGAATTCAAAAATTATGTAGCTTTAAGACTGAGGTTTTAGAGAATACAGATGAGCAATTAAGAGTACAAGCAGTTGTATCTGCACCAAAATACTTTAAGAATGGAATTCTTTTACAAATATTTGTACATAGTGATGGTTCTACACATCTATTATTTACATTTGATGCATTAGAGAAGAATCTAGAGACACTAGAGGCTGTTAATAATTTTAATACAAATAATCCATTATTTACTGCCTATCTTGTTGAGCGTATGGAGGGTAAGCAATTCTTTGAGCTTCATACATCAAATATTTGTACAACTGAAAATGATGTATTTAACTATGTTAACTTCATTTTAAATGGTTATATAACAGATGATG
>JAILRQ010000105.1 GCA_024698125.1 Acholeplasmatales bacterium | reverse complement strand
CCAGGTATTATAATACCAACTCTTTTTCCATTACCAAACCTAAAATAATTATCCATAATCTCCCACCTCTTTTAAAAAAGGAGCTAAAGCCTAAAGGCTTAATAGCTCCAATGATGCATCTGCGTTTAAAGATAGGTCATCATACCTCTTAGTTACCATATATTGGTAATATCCTGCAACTCCAATCATAGCTGCATTGTCAGTACAATACTTAATTGATGGTATACATACCTCAAATCTATCCTTATTCTCTAAAATAAATCTTTCCTTAAGACCCTTATTTGCAGATACTCCACCTGCTACAATAATTTGCTTAACCTTATATTCCTCTGCAGCCTTTAATGTCTTAGCTACTAAAACCTCTGTAACTGTAGCCTGGAATGAGGCACAAAGATCCTTAATATTAATCTCTTCACCACGCTGCATAGCGTTATGATGAAGATTAATAACATGGCTCTTTAATCCAGAAAAGCTAAAGTTATAGTTATCATTTCCAAGGTAAACTCTTGGAAGATGATATGTATCCTGACCCTCATGGGCAAGCTTATCAACCTTAGGTCCTCCAGGATATTCTAGCCCCATAACACGGGCAACCTTATCATATGACTCTCCAACAGCGTCATCAAGGGTTTCACCAATTATTTCAAACTTGAAATGATCCTTCATATAAATAAGCTCAGTATTACCACCACTTACAAGTAAGGCGATACATGGAAACTTCATCTCATGCTCAATTTGATTAGCATAGATATGACCTGCAAGGTGGTTTACACCAATAATAGGCTTATTATAAACAAGCGCAAATGTCTTTGCGGCATTTACTCCTACTAAAAGGGAACCAATAAGACCTGGTCCATATGTAACTGCTACAAGGTCAATATCACTACCCTTAACTCCTGCCTTCTCTAATGCCTCCTCAAAAACCATAGAAACATTATAAACATGATGACGTGAGGCTACCTCAGGTACAACTCCACCAAAGGCCTTATGTACATCAATTTGGCTTAATATTACATTTGATAATACTTCTTTTCCATCGCGTACTACCGCAACAGATGTTTCATCACAAGATGATTCAACACCTAAAACTAGCATTATAGCATCTCCTTATACAAGATATAAATATGAGCATCCTCACCATCATTATAATAATACTTTCTCTTATAGGAATACTCAAATCCTAACTTTCTATATAAATCTATGGCATCTAGATTATGAGGTCTAACCTCAAGTGTAATAGTGTCTACGCCACTATTAAACACATAATCTATAACATGCCTCATAAGCTTTTCTCCAATGTGCTGTCTTCTATACTCCTCACCTACATAAAAGTTTAGAATCATAGAGTTCTTTTCATCAAACCACACACCAATATATCCTCTTATTTTAGAATCCTCTTCATCAACAAAGAAATGATTTAATGGATCCTCTCCAGTAAGAGTATTATGAAGCATACTATAGCCTAAGGATTCACCAAAGATTCTTTCCTCATCTAAAACTATAGTATTAATATCCTTTTCCTCAAGTGGTCTAATCATGTAAATTCCTCTCAGCTTCTGTTTCTCTTAAATAGTTAGGAACAAATCCATGTGGATTATCACAAATAGTAGATGACTTAATTACCTTAATTGGATCTACCTTAATCATATCCTCACTAATAGGCCTATAATCCTTATTTTCTTTAATAGTATCCTCTGTAGGCCTTAATGCCTCAGGAAGTACTATATTCATACCATCGTATAACGCATTAAATGAGTTACCTCTACGAGCATCAATATATGGTAATGTCTTACCATCATATCCTGAAGCGATTAAATATAATGATGAAAATCCATAAAGCTTAACATTTGTGTTAGTTGAAACCATCTTACCAACAGTTACAGCCATTCTAACACCAGTATATGACCCAGGACCTACACCACAATATATTCCTTCAAGCTCTCCTATATTAATATTATTTTTCTTTAATATTTCATCAATTTTTGAAACGATATTCTTAGCATGATCGTTTCTTCCCTCTATATACATTTCCTCTACTAGCTTATCCTTATCAACAAGTGCGATATATAAGGTTTTAGTTGAGGAATCAACTATAAGCTTAGACATCTAAATCGCCTACCAATCCATCATAATAAGAATTACCATCTATAGTAATCTCTCTTTTATTATCATCAACTCTTTTAATAGTAATCTTCATATACCTCTTAGGTATAATATCAAATGCCTGATAAGGCCATTCTACTATACAAACACTACTATCATTAAAATATTCCTCTAAATCAAAATCATCACCAACGCCATCAAGACGATATAAATCCATATGATTTAGAGTTATATTATCCTTGCAGCTATAAGCCTTTACAATAGTAAATGTAGGAGAGTTAATAACTCTTGTAACACCTAAGGCCTTACCAATACCTTTAGTAAATGTTGTTTTTCCAGCTCCTAGGTCTCCATCAAGAATGATTGTATCTCCACCCTTTAGACAAGAGCCTATTTTATATCCTAATTCAATTGTTTCTTCATAATTATTAGTTAAAACACTTTTTATCATACAATCACCATTTTCCTATTATATCACAATTATAAAAATTGTTAAATTAAATAAGCTTATCTATATTAGCGGTTAATTCTTTTATGAAAAGATCCTTAAAATCATCAGATAAATACGATTCTTGAATCATATTAATATATGTATCCTTTAGCTTTACAAATCGTTTTATAATCCTTATGCTAGCCTTATCATCTATGCCTATAGACTTGGCATATTTCAAAAAATCTCCTTTTCTTAGATTTTGTTTTTTTCCATTCAGCGTAAGCGCCAAATCCTCTTTATCATTCTTAACAAAAAGCTTAGCTGGCAACAAATCATAAGCCTTTGACAAATGTATATCCTCCATACTATTTTCAATTAGAGAGAAGTTTTTTAGATGCATATCAGAATTAAGTGTAATAAACGAAAAAATAATTCGTTCAAAAAGCATAATCTTATCTAATTGCTTCAATGTGCTATATTTATCTATAACCTTTGCACATCTCTCATATGAGCTATTATATTTATCTTCAGTTTGTCTTTGACTAAGCTGGCAAAAATCCTCCATATGGACTTTATTATCTTCTATTCTATCTATTCTTTTAGATATATAAGCAAGCTCTTGATCCTTCATTCTAATAAGAGCAAATGGACATACATCTATTTTACTCTTTAAAGCCATATTCATAACCAAATATTCAGCGACACAAATTTGCGGATAATCCTTAGAACCTGGCTTCAATATATATCCCATAGGGCTTCCCATTAACGTTAGTCTTTTAACATTAGATATTTTATCTAAATGAAGTGACATTTTTTCTTGAACACCAGTTAATGTATTCTTATTATCTAACATTGTCGATGTATATTTACTAACATCGCTATATTTTAAATCAATTGTGGGCATAACAGAAACACCAAAGAACTTCTTTATGCATTTTTTATGCCATTCATATTCCTCATTGTCAAGAAGATTCTCTCCACAGCATAAGCATTTTCTAGTCACCTAAATCACCCCTTACACTAACAGCACCTATTGCATCCTCACAGCATTTTAATAATAAACCCATTCTATCAGTTCTCTTAATATTCCACTTTGATATTGCTATCTCCAACAAATATCCTTCCGGTATTAATCCATCAAAGAATGGAAATAAAACATTAGAACTATATATCGCCTGGCTTTTAGGCATAGTTAAAGAAATAGGATATGTATCATCTGCATTTAAATACTTTTCATCGTACTGAAACAAATAACCATCATCGGTTTC
>JAILRQ010000103.1 GCA_024698125.1 Acholeplasmatales bacterium | reverse complement strand
AAAACAATAATCTTATTATTCTTCTTATATTTCTTTTTATAAGCCTTCTTATCCTCTTTAGATAAGGTATCCTTTATTTCCTTAAAGTGCTTAATATTCCTATCCATAAGCCTAGTTGTAGTATAAGCTATAGCTATTAGGACAAACACAAAAATAGCCCAATAAGAGGTAAGGGCTATAATACCTAATATGGATAAGCTTAGGAGAACTGTCCACTTATACTTCTTTGGGAATACTAAATAAAGTGGTATTCCTAAAGCCAAAAATGCACCATATATTAATAGTGCAAATATTGTTTGTGTCATTTCTTACTAGTCCTCTAGTCTCTCAACAAGAGCTGTAATTGTATCTATGTTCTTAAAGTTTTCTGGTACGATATCTACTGGAGTGATCTCTACATCAAACTCATCTGATAATGCAACTACAAGCTGCATAATAGAAAATGATGTAAGATATCCCTCACCGATTAAATCTGATGTAGATTCTACATCACAATCTGGAATAATATCCTCTAATAATTCAATAATTTTGTCTTTCATACACAATTCCCCGTTTCTATTTACATTGGTGATTATACCACACAAAAAAAATAATACAATACCATAAAAAATAAGCCTGGCATAATGCCAGGCCTATTAAATATTACTTAATATCAATATATTTCTTTGGAGCCTCAACAGGTAGGGCCTTTGGAAGTACTACATTTAATACTCCATTCTCAAACTTAGCCTTAATATTCTCCTCATCTACATCTCCAAGATAGAAGCTACGAGTTCCTGATGCAAATCTACGCTCATGACGAACATACTTTCCATCATCCTTCTTTGTATCCTTCTTATCCTCATGTGATACACTTACAGTAAGATATCCATCGGCATAATCCATCTTAACATCCTTCTTATCTACACCAGGAAGATCAATATTAAGCTCAAAGCTCTTATCATCCTCTAAAATATCTGTCTGCATCATAGAGTAATCATTATTACCTCCGAATGCACGACCTAATTCATCAAAGAAATCTCCAAAACTATTATCATTTAAATAAAACATAATATCATATCTCCTTTTTCTAATTAATCAATTTTAATTTCTGTAGTTTTTTTAGGCTTCTTAGGTAAATAAATAGTTAATACACCATTTTCATATTTAGCCTCTGCCTTTTCGCTATCTATTTCATTGTCAAAGTAGATAGTCTTTTTAGCGAACGCATGATTTCGTTCGCATAGCTTATAATCTGCATTGCCACCATCTTCTTTCTTTGAAACCTCTATATTTAAGGTGCTTTCATCGAATGAAATCTTAATCATTTCCTTACTAACACCAGGAATATCACTTAAAACCTCATACCCATTTTCATATTCGATAACATCACTCTTAATACTAGCCTCACCCTTAGTAAAGCAGCTATTTAATTGTTCAATAAAATTATTTAAATCATTCATCATAAAGTTCAACCTCTTTCTTAATTGGCACTCTCAATGTATCTCTGCCAATTACACCTATAGTATATCACACTTTTTGGCACTGTCAACACATAAGTGCCAATTTATTATATTGAAAGCGTTTTCTATTAAAACTAAAGAAAAAGTAGCCCCACGCTACTTTTTATCATTTATATAATTTAAAACCTCTAGCTGACCATCAATAAAGTATGGTACCTCTATCTTCTTTTTTCCAAAATAGATATGGAAATAGCCACTAACAGGATCTGTTTTAAAATCTGTTACATCCTTGTAGTAATACTTCTTTTTTCTACCTATTATATTGAAATATATCATATGATCATCTAATAATATTAATCTATATGATGCAATATAGTATAGAACTATTACATTCCATGCATATAGTATAGACATAACAGCATAGAATATAACCTGTCCATCTATTTTGCTTTTAACCCTTACCTTATAGAAAAGGATTGTCTCTACTATACAAAAGAATACCGCAAAGATAAAGAATGCTATTACGCTAATAGCAAATGTTTTTAATGCTTTTGGATACTTCTTAGTTAATACTATATACTTTAAAAGGGATAGAATAGATAGTACAAGCATTACTATTCCAAAGCCCTCCATAATATTTTCTATCATCTTATACCCGGCCCGTTCTTCAAAACCTATAAAACTCTATAATACTATAGAATTTCTGTTTGATTCCTTTCTCTTTGAGCCCTATTATATAACTTTTTTAGTTATATTTCTAGTTGATATTAACTCTCCAAAGGCGTTAATTCCGCACGAACGTATACGTATTTATATATGTCCTAGTGTTCTAGGGCATATTTTTTTATATTTATTGCTGCATTATAATCTCTATTAATTATTAGTCCACATTTAGGACATACAAACGTTCTATCACTTAATTTTAAATCTTCTTTTTTATAATTACATTTATTACATGTTTTACTAGATGGATAATATCTATCTATTTTCGTTATTTTTATTCCATAATTATTACATCTATCTTCTAAAGTCTCTAATAATTTCCTAAATGGATTTTGTTGTATACCTTTTCTAATATATTTATTCTCTTTTGGTTCTTTCATTCCATTTATATCTAAATCCTCAATACATATTAGCTTAGGTCTTTTATTCTTTATTGATGTAATAATGTAATCTATATGTGATTCCTTTAAATTATTTATTCTTCTAGTATATTTATTTTTTATTTGTCTTTGTTTCTTATAATTTTCTGAATCTTTTATTGCTTTTTTCAATTCTTTTGATTTTATATATTTCCTTGATAATTTCCTTTGTGCTCTTTTTTCTTTCTTTAATGCTTTTTTATATGATTTATCATATGTAATAGCTTTATATACATCATTATCAGATGTTACTACAGATTTTATATTTACATCTATACCTATTACATTATCAGTAGTTTCTATTTTCTTTTTTGGCGCGAATTCATCAGCTACTGATACTCCAATATAAAATCTATCTCCATCTAATATCACTCTTGGATTATAATATATTACATTTGTTGGTATTCTATCCTTTTCTGCTAATTTAATATAGTTTAATTTTTGTCTATTTTTCTTTTTATTATTAGCTATTTTTTCTAGTCTTACCTTTTTATCACTAAATTCTATTTTATATGGATCAACATAAAATGATTTTTTATAATTATTATATTTTTTTCTTACTGGATATTTTGATAATTTATTAAAATATCTTATAAAAGAATTATATGTATCCTTTATCTCTTGTTTTAAAGCATCATTTGATACATCATAAAATAATGTATCTAAATGATTAGATATCATTTCTTTCTTTGTTAATCCTTTTCTCTTTTAATTATTTT
>JAILRQ010000085.1 GCA_024698125.1 Acholeplasmatales bacterium | reverse complement strand
ATATCCTTCTCTTTCTGGATTCTGTGGTATATATGATATAAGCTCATTATCATAATCATCTATAAAGTATATATCATTATTATCGTAATTAAGATTATATTCTACGTTGGCATAGAATTGATGGTATTCACTAGAATTATTAAAGTTTTTACGTGAATCAAATTCAACATTGCAATTAAAATAATATTTCACATCATCTGTTTGATAACGACAATAAATACTATCTAATTTTATGATTTTATCCAAATCTAAAGTAGTTATTCCTAATAATCCATAGTTATAATTATTGTAGTCAATGATATATACTTTTTTTAAATTTTCGCTTTCTATATCAAATTTAAATTCAGTTCCATAATTTAGCCTATAATTATATCCCAGAACTATATTTTTTCCATCAAGCTTAGCAGTAAAATCTAATGCTTCTTGTTCCATACCAAGTTCTGTTAAACCAACTACATAAGCATTATCATTCCCAATATAATATTTATAATAGCCTTCTTCCTTATACGGAAGATTATCATCTTCACATGATGATAAAAATGAAACTCCAATTATACTTATTATGATAAAAAATATCATTAATATTTTCTTCATTTTAGAACTCCTCCCTATATTATATAGACCAGGCCACATATTGACCAAAATGATCATAATTTGATGTAATAAAGAGAATGAAATTAATCATTCTCTTCTAACATGTCTTTATATACTATATCCACTTAGTTGCTTATGCATCCTTAATTTATGGTCTACTATCTTTTTTATTTCTTATAGATTCTCGCTTTACAATAAGGACATACCTTAGCATCCTTTGTTATTATATTTCCACAAAAAGAACATCTCACATCATCTTCATATACTTCTATTTCTTCAATACCTTGTGCTTTATCCTGTATTGCTTTGACATTTGCATCAGAATCCTCTCTTAATTTACTCCACGTAACGGTGGTATAAATATCAAAAAGTATCGAAATAAGCGTTACACCAAAAAGCATCAAAGCCTCAATAAATAATTTATTAAGTAATAATACAATACAAAAAAAAGCTAATACCACAGACAAAACCCAAAATTCAGCAAGCGTTCTTTTTCTATCGCCTTCAAAATAGCTATCAACAATACTTTTTTTCATATACTACACCCCCCATAATCCTATAACCTATTTATTATGATACCTCTAGATCATTTAGCATTTCAAATGATTTAGGTAGCTTATCTCTTGTTATTTCAATAAATATTTGACTATAGTCATATGATACGTTTTTTAACACCTTAATAATCTTATATACAAGTCCCCTTGATTCCTTATACTCATCTATCGCATTTTTAATATCAATATCAAGGTGTGAAAACTTCACCAAAAAAATATTGCCACTATCCATAGTGAGGACAATTAAGTCCTCACTACAGTTCATGGCCAAGTCAAATAGTATTTTATATAATTCTTCGTTATGCTCCATAATTAGATATTAAGAATAGGTCTTGCATAACAGTGTTAGTTCCAGCTCCATAATTTGAAGCATACATAACGTATGTTAGAACTGTTAAATCATCAACATACATTTCGAATGGACATTCACTACCATACTCATTAAAGCTGAAGTTAGATTCTGAAATAGCAGCTCCTGCATCACTATATGATGATTGATTAGCTGATGTAACCTCAGTTGCATTTAAATCTGTATCATAATAATATACACCATTAAGCTTTATTCCACCCTTTGAACTATCACCATCATTATTTCTAATAAGATTAGTTTGAACTATTCCATAATAGTGGTTATTAGCCGCAAGGAATGATCCACCATCTGAGATAAGAATTGCTTGTGAAACCATTGCAGCCTTCCAGCTTGATGATACTGCTTGTACTGCACTCTTTGCTAGGTTAGTTGAACCACTATAGAACTCTGAACGAGCATTATAGTAATTTAAGGAATCAAATACACAGTTAGTAGATGTTACAATTCCACCTCTTACCTTGAATAATCTATCCTCAATATTTGCAAAATCACAATAATTGAATGAAATCTTTAGATAGAAATTATTAACCTGATTATCATCTCCAAGAAGGAATCCCTTCTTTTGAGGTGCAGCTATTCCCTCAAGGATTTGAGTGAATGTAAATCCTGCATTTCTTAATGCGTTGTAATATAGATAATTTGTTCCAGAGTTTTGATATTCAGTTTCAATCGCAGACATCATTTGATATAAATATCTTGATTGTGTAGTATCATCTAATTTATCCTCATAATAATCATCTGAGTCAGCGTTAAACTCACAGAAGGTAATACTTACTCCTGTTCCGTTATCTCCACCGTAAGGAGCTCTAAACCATTCTCCAGATGCTACATTACTCCAATATGAACCATTTGAAACGTCAATTTGTCCATCATATGACTTACCAAACTTGCAGTGGTCAATCCAAATACCTGTTGAGAATGAAATCTTTGCATAAGCCCATCCAAATAGGTCATAGTCTCCAATTCCTGATGCAGATGTAGATGATGCATCCTCCCATTGCCAAAGCTCATCCATTTCAATATTTCTTATACATACATTTTGACAAGATAGTAATGAGAATCCAGCATGAGTAATCTTAGATCCATTCTTTGAATAAATAAGTAGGTTAGATATTCCTTCTACCTTGATTTGTGTAATTCCATTAGTTGCAATATCAGACATTGTATATCCTGATGCTGCCCACTTTGCAGGAGTCTTCTTTTGATCCCACCATGCAAGTGTTCCATACCCCTTAGCAGTTGTTGAAAGTGTTGTATAAGCTAGGTCTAGGTCATTCTTAAGCTCAATTACATGTACACTACCCTCACTTGTAAGAGTTTGAGTTAAATCATTATTCTCCCAAGCATTTGAGTAAGAATACTTTGCATTCTTAATTGCTGCTGCGAACTCTTCAGCTGTTGTAACCTCTACATATGCAGATGTACCAACATAGCTATCAAAATCTGTAACTCCACCATTTGCAAATCCTGATGTGACAGATAGATTATTAAGTGTAGAGCTTGATGCCTCCTCAAGTACTGTACCAGTAGCTCTGAAGCCTCCAGTTGTAGTATATCCATATGCAAGTCTTTCAGAAGTATATCCTGCATATAATGTTAAATCAGATGTTACCTCAGTTGTAAAATCATATTCTGTTGTTAAATCCTCATCGCTATACCATGCATCAAATGTATAAGATAAAATATCTACTCCATTTGCACTCTTATTAGCCTTTGTAGGATTAGTAGGCTTTGTAACAGTAGATCCTGATGCAAGTGTTTGAGAAGCAATCTCATCTGCTGTATTTGTTACAAATGAAACTACATAAGCTTCAGTCCATACGGCATATAATGTAACATCGGCTGTTACAGTATATTCCTCTCCAACCTTACGAGAACCACTCTCATTAGTTGCCCATGTACTAAAAATATAACCTGTCATTGTTGGTACATAAGCAGTTAAATCAATTGTAGTTCCTGACACTACAGTAAGTGCATCAAATTGTGTTGGATTATAATCATCTGTTGGATGTGGGTCATTTGAATTAAATGTTACAGT
>JAILRQ010000071.1 GCA_024698125.1 Acholeplasmatales bacterium | reverse complement strand
GAAAATGCACAATATATTATTATTAGATATTTAATAAGCTTTAGTACAACAGTAGAAGCATTTAGACTTCAGGTTAATGTGCCTAGTGGTATTACAGGAGCTACTTCAACAATGTATGCTTCAAAGACTAACCAAACTTATTTAAATAGTGCACTTGTTTATTCACCTCTAACAGCAGATGAGGATGAATATGGAAATGTTGGAGTATTTAATTCTAACTTTGCATTTAGAAAGGTAATTGAAGGAAAGACTGATCTTGATGTTGAAAATTATCCAACAGATGCATTCTTAACAGACTACTTCCAATTCGTAGGATTTACTAAGGTAAACTCTTCGTTACTACAAACAATTGGATGGTCTACAATTGCTTATGAGAATGCAGCAGAAAGCCTTGCTCAAAACTTAAGCCAAATCATAACAATTCTTGAGGCTTATAATGATTATGATTCCCAAGCCTTTGAAACTTTAGTAGAAAAGGCACTTGATACAAGTACTTGGATTTCAAACTGTGATACTACAGTTCTAGAGCAGCTACTTGCTGAAATCCTTGCATCTCAGGATCTAGCTTCATTAAAGACAATTACTAATTATTTATTCTTTGAATCTGATAACTCAAATACAATAACTACAGCTATGAGAGAAGCATTTGCTACTTATTTAGCAAATAACTTTGAATCAGCAGGAATTGATTTAAGAGAGTTTATTGATGCCATGATGACTTCAGATATTATGGCTGAAATCATTGCTGGTAGCGATATAAATTATGCTGAAATTAAGGAATTAATTGAAGCTGACATTGATGATATGTCAGCAAGCGATTTAGTTAAGCTTTGCTATGATTATCTAGAATTATTAACTGATTCTACAACTTATGATCTATTATTTGGAACAACCTATGGTACAAAGTATTCTGCTGAAAAGATTGAATTATTAACAACAGTTTTAACTGATATTGATTCAACAATTCTTGCAGATATTATACAAACATTAGATACTACAAGTGGTGTTTCAGCATCATATATGTATAGCTTAGCATTAGACAGCTTAACAACAGCGCAATTAAATACACTATATTCTAATATGATTGCTAATCTTTTGAGCAATTCATCATCTGTAGTGTCTGAGGCTATGGAGGCATTAGGCGAGCTATTAACTACTGTTGATTCTTCTACATATACACAAGAAGCAGATACAGATGTAATAGATACATTTGCAAATAGCGTTTCTGATGATTCTACAAAGGTATCATTATGGAATATTATAAAAAATGATACTACAGTTACAAATTGGCTTGACAGCTATTATGCAGCAAATGACAATTACGTAATTGATGCAAATACAGGTATAAAGCATACAGGTATCCTTGGAAAAGCTACTGAATATAGAAATACATATCAAACAAATGATTCACCATCACTATATACTTGGACCTATAATTCAAGCACTGGTATTAGTACTTGTAATGAGGGTACAAATAATACAACTCTTGGAAAGTTTTGGTCTAACAATAATAATGATGCTGAAGATACAAGATTCGTATATACACCAGATGAGTGGGTAGTAGATGGATCAACAACTTATTCATACAAATATAATGGTACAACTTATTCAGCTACACCTACTACATATTTCTATGGTCCATATCTATCTACTACTGTTAATAGTGATTATACAGGTCAGTTATGGAATTATAGTACAACAGAAGGTGCTGTTGCCGTAGGACGTAATGTAAACCTAAATACAGGAGGAAATAGTTCTATCACTATGTATGTTCCATATTTCTGCTCTATTGATGAGGATTTTGTTAATGATTTAATAGCAGAAACAGCATATGGTACTGCAGGAGTAGAGGGAGTAAGTACAGCTTATCCATTCGTATGGAATACAATTGGTGACTCGGGTCAAAGAACCCAATGGGTATCTAAGGACATTATGTCTACTAAGCCTGATGACTCAACATATTTACAAAAGATTGATAGCGTTTATTTAAATGGTGTTGAATATACATATAATTATGATTTGATGTCAGCAATGAGCTATAATCAGTTAAAAAACATGGGAATAACATATGTAGGTACTAATAACAAAAATATGGATAAATCAATTCTATTATATGGTTATACTAGCTGTTCAATTATTACAGGAATCTATGGAATGTTTGACCAATGGGGAAATAATGGAATATTCTTTACATCTAAGACTACATATAATAAATATGGAATTGTAACAACACAATATATTGATTATACAATTTCTGATTTAGTAAATCTTGATGGAGTTCTTACTAAGGGTAGATCTACAGGTATTGATTCAGAGGATGAGATTGATATTATCGTTCAGGTAATAGATACATTATTATCTACAGAGTCTGGAAAGAGCGTTGTTATGACTGCTCTTGGTAAGGCATTACTAAATGGTTCTTGCACTAATGCAACATTCGAGTATATGTATTTAAATGCATTATATGAGGATTCAACTTATGTAGCT
>JAILRQ010000066.1 GCA_024698125.1 Acholeplasmatales bacterium | reverse complement strand
TGTATTCCTCTATTGCATCAGTTGAAACCTTGCTCTCATCATAGAACATAGTGTTTGCGTAGAACTCATTTATAAAGTTATTTGTAGCACCGTATTGGTTATACTTAGATGAGGAATCACTATGAAGCAATTGATCATATGGATCAGTTGTTTCTCCACCATTAATAGCATATCCTGTCATAATGTTTAAGAATACAAAGATTGCAATCATTACAGCTGAAAAAGATATTCTAAGCTTGTCTTCATCAAGCTTCTTATGCTTTTTCTTCTCTTCCTTTGCATCTTCCTCCTGCTTAATCTCTTCATTAAGAGATAAAAGCTTAGCATTTAAGACATCAACATACTTTAATCCAAAGCAAATCCATGCAGAGATTACAAGAATTCCAAACATTGCAAACCAGAAGTTAACTGGTACATTCTCAAGGATTCCCATAGCGTCTCCACGAAGTAATAGCATTGACCAGTCAAACCATTGACCAGCCATATCATATATAAGCATGAATATGATACAAATTACCATATGAGCTCCGATTAATACTGATGCTGTTATAAGCCTTGCCTTTTGGTTTTTAATAAAGCAAAGGACACAGCAGATAATACCTACTACTGTAAGCATATATCTAGGATCCTTAATATAGAAGGCTCCATCAGTAATACAGGCTGCTGTAACCTCCATTAAAATTGTTACTATACCATAGGCAATTACTATTGAATATTCTAATAAAAACTTTAAAAACTTTTTCATAATATGCCTCCTATAACACAAATATTAAGCCAGCTGAGGCACATGTTTTTAATATACTTCTATTTGTTAATAAATAGATTTCACCATATAAAAGAATTAGGAAGAAATATAATACTGATATATTTCCACCAAGTCCCATACAAAGTGAATAAATACCATATGTTAGCATAGTTGCAATTCCACCATATGGAATGTACTTTCTTACATTCTCGTTTTTAAATGGAATAATATCATCTAAGGCATATTGGAAGTTTTCAATCATATGAACTGCAAAGAATACACATACTGTATGATAGGCAAGAGTTGTTGCGTAAACTCCAACCTTATATGCTGTAGTATTATTTCCTACATCATAGAATGGCTTAAGCTGGAAGCTTGAGCATGCACTAATTATAAAAATCATTACAAATGTAATTCCAAACACAAGACCTGCTCTCTTCCATGTAAGAGGAGTAGTATCCTTCTTATATGTAATATTAAGCTTCTTCTTTATTACAAATTGAATAATACATGCAAAAATTACTAAGAATAGTAATCCAAATCCATACTTGAAATGTCCATTAGCTTGTCCATAATAAACTCTCTTATAGAATGGCTTTAAAATAACCCCTATATGAGATAAAAGGATTGCTACAAAATAGCTTAGGGCTATAATAGCGTATTTAATTCTATCCTTGTTAGAGATAGCTTCCTTCTTATCTAAGGCTTTGGTCTCTTCATTATTCACAGATGTATTTTCATCAATAATTTCGTTATTCTCCATTGAATTCACCCCGAACAAAAATCGATTATATTTTATACTACTTGTATTATTATGTCAATAATAATAGGTGCTTAGAAAACCTCCATAGTACGCATAATTAAATATGCGACATAGCATACATAAAGTAAGATAAAGCCTATACCAATCTTACGATCAAGCTTACCTCTAAATGATACAGCAAATAGTAATAGAGTAGATGCAGCCATAACAATTAAATCAACTACAATTTGATTTCCTGTAGTTAATGGATTAATAGTTGCACTTATACCTAAAACGAATAGGATATTAAAGATATTTGATCCAATAACATTACCAAGAGCCATTTCATTTTGACCCTTCTTAGAAGCTACAACAGATGTTACAAGCTCTGGAAGGGATGTACCAACTGCAACAACTGTAAGACCTACAAGTGACTCAGCAAGGTCATTATCAACACCTGCTGCCTCAGCACAAGTTAAAGCGAAATGTTTAGCACCAAAAACAACCATTTCTCCACCAAGAACTACTCCTGCTGCTCCTACAATTACAAGAAGGATAGCAAGCCAAATATTCATATCCTTAATGCCATCATCCTTTTCAACCATATTACCATTCTCATCCTCAACCATTTCAGCCTGTTGTGGATGACGAATAGCGTCTAGCACAAGGAATATGGTATAGGCAACAATTAGGATAACAAGGATAATACCCTCCCATCTTAATATAGCCTTACTACCATTAAGGTTAAATGTAACTCCAAATAATACTAAAATAGCAGTTACCGCAATAAGTATTGGAAACTCCTTCTTTAATGTAGACCTTGGTACAAATACTGATGTAAATAATGCAGAGCATCCAAGTACAATTAAAATATTACAAATGTTTGAACCAACAACATTACCAAGTGCCACATTGGCATTACCTCCATTGATTAAGCAATCAATAGAATCTGATGCAGAAACAGCAAGCTCTGGAAGTGATGTTCCCATTGCGACTACTGTAAGTCCAATGATCATAGGTGATACATGAAGCTTTTTAGCAATAGATGATGCAGCTCCTACAAAAATATCACTAAACTTAACTAAGAAAAATACACCAGCTGCTACTGCTACTAAGAATAGTATAATTTGTAATGCAGTAGGCCAGCTTGAATAAAATGCTAATAACATAAATTAATCTTCCTTTCCTAAAAAAACAAAATAAGACTTGAGGAAAAAGGCTTAAATAAAGCGATTCTCCTCAAGTCTCAATATTTAATAATTATCCGGATCCTAAAATCGTCTTGACGAATAATTAACCTTTAAGGCCATTTACTCCCTTAAGCGTTTATAGTATTTGCAAGCTTATTCTCACCAACACCTTCAATGAAGGCCTCAAGTCCTAGAATAATCTTATCAAATACGTTTTTGTTTAAAATGTCTAAATCATCCTTAGAAAACCTACCAAGTACCCAATCAACAACAGGTATAACCTTTGATCTATCAATTCCAACCTTAATTCGCTGGAATTCCTCAGTACCTAGGTTTAGAATTATACTCTTTAATCCATTATGACCACCAGCACTACCCTTAGCACGGTATCTAACCTTACCAACTGGCATATCTAGGTCATCATTTATAACTATGATATCCTTAGTATCAATCTTATAAAACTTCTTAACAAGTATAACGCTGTCTCCAGAAAGATTCATAAATGTTGTAGGCTTTAATAGCAATACCTTTTCTCCACCAATTCTTGCTTCTCCAACATATCCCTTAAAGCTTTTATTTTCTCTAAACTCTACATTGTATTTATCAGCAAATCTATCAATAGACATAAATCCGATATTGTGTCTAGTACCCTCGTAGGTACTACCTACATTACCTAAACCTACAATCAGTTTCATTATAGTAATTCTCTCTTGCTCTTATCGTATGAATATGTGAATAATCCAGATAGAGGCTCATTACTTAAGATTCTTAAAATTCCATGTCCAAGAAGTGAACCAACAGATAATACCTTAATCTTATCTACTCTCTTCTCCTCAGGAATGTTGATAGTATTTGTTAATACTAGCTCCTTAATCTTAGATGCGCTAATTCTATCGATAGCTGGTCCAGAAAGTACTCCGTGTGTAGCACATACATAAACCTCGATAGCTCCAGCCTTCATTAAAGCCTCAGCTCCGATAGTAATAGTTCCTGCTGTATCAACCATATCGTCGATCATAACACAAACCTTACCACGAACATCACCGATAATGTTCATAACCTCAGCCTTATTTGGCTCAGGACGACGCTTATCAATGATAGCGATTGGTGCCTCAAGTACTTGAGCAAGCTGTCTTGCACGAGTAACTCCACCATGGTCTGGTGAAACTACACAAACATTTGCAAGCTTCTTATCAAGAATGTAGTTAGCTAGGATAGGTAATCCCATGAAATTATCAACTGGAATGTTGAAGAATCCTTGGATTTGAGCGGCATGTAAATCCATAACGATCATTCTATCAGCTCCTGCTGCTTGAATTAGATCAGCAACAAGACGTGCAGTGATAGGTTGACGAGAACGTGCCTTTCTATCCTGTCTTCCATATCCATAATATGGAACAACTAGATTAATTGACTCTGCAGATGCTCTCTTTAAGGCATCACACATAATAAGTAACTCCATTACATGGTCGTTTGCTGGAGCAGATGTAGGTTGAATTACGAAGCAATGATGTCCACGAACAGTCTCATTGATATTAATATTAACCTCACCATCAGCAAATCTTAATACATCACAATTAGATAGAGGAACTCCGATTGACTCAGCAATCTCCTCAGCTAATGGACGATTAGATGATAATGAAAATAACTTTACTTTTTTTCCGAATAATTCTGACATTTTAATAATCTCCTATACCTTTCAAAATTATATTCCTATTATAACACTAATTTATAATAAATTAAAGTTGGAAACGATATCATTTAATTTTTTATACGAGTTTTATGTTCAATGTATTAAGATTTGGATACTTTTCCTTTAAATCCCCTAAATCGGCCTTACCAAAAATATATAATGTTGGACCACTTCCACTTAAAAATGGCATATATCCTAAGCTTAAGATATCATCATACATGTCACGAAGTGGTGTCATGTAAATAGATAGCTTACCTAGATCATTGAATATATTATTTTTAAGCATATCTAAATCATTATTCTTTAAGGCCTCAAGAACTTTATTTGTAGCCTCTTCTCTATTAATTCCATCATATGTGTAGGCATTATAAATAGCCTTTGTTGAAATACCAAAATCAGGCTCTACTAGGGTAAGCTCTATATCATGCATATTTGATTCAATAGGCTTTACAATCTCCCCTCTACCACTACAAATTGATGGTGTTTGGTATAAGCAATATGAAACATCTGATCCAAGCTTATTACATAACTCCTCAAGCTCTGATAGAGGAGCGTTTATATTAAAGAATCTATTTAATCCTCTAAGAGTCGCTGCCGCATCACTTGATCCACCAGCCATACCAGAAGCTAATGGTATATGCTTTTCAAGGATGATACCAACACCATCCTTTATTTGATACTTTTCATAGAAAAGCTTTAAAGCCTTTAGCACAATATCATCATCAATTTCAACATTTGATCTATACATAACATCCTTTGATTCAAAGAATGAAAGCTCATCATATAAATCAATTGGTACCATTATGGTATTAACCGGATGGAAGCCATCCTCTCTTGTAGGTA
>JAILRQ010000043.1 GCA_024698125.1 Acholeplasmatales bacterium | reverse complement strand
CTTTATTATATAAGAAATATGATGCTTATATATATAATATGATAATAGAGTTTCATGTCTTTAAAAGATATTATGAGGACTTCTATCAGGAGGGCTTAATGGCAATACAAAATGCCATTGTAAGCTATGATATGGATAGTAAGTGTAGCTTCTTTAATTACCTATATATAATAATGAGAAGAAGATTCTTCAAATATTATAAGTATGTATGTGAATTGGAGCTACCCTTCTCACAGCTATATAATACCTTTGAGGAGGACTTAATTGAATATAATAAAGATGAAGAGGAGTCTCCTTATTACGAAATGGGATTTGAAATTCTAAAAACTGACTTTGATAGGGCAGTTTATAGATTAATATATAAGGAAGGCTATACTGCATCAATGGCAGCCACATATCTTGGCTGTGATGTAAAAAGGGTTTATAATGCAATACAAAAAATAAAAGGTAAGCTCCAGGAATTATCATATTGACTAATTTTAGTAAATGTTATATCATAATCTTGGACACTTTTTTAAAAGGTGGTTTTTTTTATGAGAGAAAAAATTATATTAATTTGTGAGGAGTGCCTAAGTAGAAATTACACTACTACAAAGAATAAGGTTAACTCTAACACAAGACTAGAAATTAAGAAATATTGTCCTAAATGTAATAAATATACAATTCACAAGGAAACAAAGTAGAATTGGAGGATATGTCATGTACTTTGATGATGAAAAAGAATTAAACAATGAAAATAATGAAAATTCTACTGTAGAAGAGACAAATGCTACTAAGGTAGAAGAGAAGGCAGAGGAGACTAAAGAGGTAGAGGCTAAGGATTCTGCACTTGAGACTCCAAAGAAGGCTAAGGGTCATTCTCATGTTGATAATGAGGCTAAGGTTGAAGAGCAGCATTCTCGTATCCTTGAGTATTTAAAGAGTGAGCACAAGTGGGAAAACTATGTATTACTAGCTTTATCACTTATGGCATTAATGCTTGGATGCTTAATTATTAATGGAACACTTGAGGTTTCAGAGGACTTCCCTCTAATCGGAAACTTCCCTAAGGTGTTCGCATGGGTTTTAATTGGATTATCTGCATTAGCAATCATCCTATCACTATGGCCATTCTTTAAGCCAGCATTCCCTGAGCTTAAGAAGGTATCTTGGCCAAAGCCAAGACAATTTGGTGCCGATGTTGCCCGTGTATTTATTTTCTTATTAATATTAGTATCAGTACTATTATTATTTGATGCATTCATTTCAAGATTAATTAAGTTCATATTACAATTAAATGATTAGAATAGAAGAGGTGTTTTAATATGAGAAAGTGGTATATTGCACAAACATATTCAGGAAGCGAAAGCTCAGTAAAGAATGACATTGAAGCAAGAATTCAATCAATGAATATGCAGGATAAGGTTTATCAGGTATTAGTTCCTGAGCATCAGGTTGAGGAAACTAAGAAGGATGGAACTAAGAAGATCAAGGTTGAAAAGATTTTCCCTGGTTATGTATTCGTTGAGATGGAGGTTGATCCTCAAAAGGGTATGGATGACCAAGCTTGGTTCATGATTCGTAATACTCCAAAGGTTACAGGATTCCTTGGTTCAAGTGGAAATGGTACAAAGCCAACTCCAGTTGCAACTGATGAGATGAACACAATCCTAAGAAACCTAGGATTAATGGAGAAGCCAAAGCTAGACTTCGAGGTTGGAGACAAGGTTACTATTACAACTGGTTCATTTGCAGGACAGGTTGGAGAAATCATTAACCTTAACGAGGAGAAGCAGCTTGTAACAGTTGCAATTAACTTCCTTGGTACAGTTACTCCAGCAGAGTTTGGAGCAGCAGACGTAAAGAAGGCTTAAGCTTGATTAAGATAAAAAGATTTATTGTCTTGGTATTCGGGGCTTTAGTTCTTTCAGACATATGTAGTTATATTAAATATGCAATCACTAATAATTCACTAAAGATTTTGAATTATTACGGTGTGTACTCAAAGATGGGAAGCTGTGCAAGAATATATAATCTTGCGACAATATACTTCTTTGCAGTATGTATACTATATTTTATATTTAACTTCTTTAAAACAGAAAGGTAAGCGTGGGCTTACCTTTTATTTATATATAAAGGACAAAATATAAACTAAAATTAATACCTGAAATAGTGATTAAAAAAAATAAAAATATTTTGAAAAAAATTATATTGACTAAAAAATTATCATTTGCTATAATGTATAAGCACGTGTGTTTTATGAGCACGTAAGTGGGAGGATACTTTACGTCCATTTACCACATTTTGAAAAGTAAGGAGGAACTTATTACCATGGCAAAGAAGATTGTAAAAGAGGTTAAGTTACAGATTCAAGCAGGTAAGGCAAACCCAGCTCCACCAGTTGGACCAGCTCTAGGACAAGCAGGAGTTAATATTCCTGGATTCTGTTCTCAATTCAATGAGCAAACTAAGGATAAGATGGGTTACATTTTACCAGTTGTAATTTCTGTATATGAGGACCGTTCATTTACATTTATCGTCAAGACTCCACCTGCAGCTGAATTATTAAAGAAGGCTTGTGGAATCGAGAAGGGTGCTGGAAATCCTAAGACTACTAAGGTAGCTACAATTTCAAGAGCAAAGGTTAAAGAAATTGCTGAAATGAAGATGCCAGACTTAAACGCTAACGACGTTGAAGCTGCAGCAAATATTATTGCTGGAACTGCCCGCAATATGGGAATCGTCGTTGAGGATTAATTTAAGGTTGTTATAAAAACGACCTAAAAAATTGTGGGAGGATATCCCGCTTATACCACATTTTTAGGAGGATTATTATGAAGAGAGGAAAAAAATACGCTGAAGTTGCAAAGCTTGTTGATTGCAATAAGAAGTATTCTTTAACTGAGGCTTTAGAGCTTTTAGTTAAGACTTCTACAACTAAGTTCGATGCAACTGCAGATGTTGCTATCCGTCTTAATGTTGATCCACGTAAGGCTGACCAAAACCTTCGTGGAGCTGTAGTTTTACCTAATGGTACTGGAAAGACTCGCCGTGTATTAGTTTTAACTCGTGGAGCTAAGGCTAAGGAGGCTGAGGAGGCTGGTGCTGATTATGTTGGAGATTCAGATTATATCCAAAAGATCAACCAAGGTTGGTTCGAGTTCGATGTAATCGTTGCAACTCCAGACATGATGGGTGAGCTAGGAAGACTAGGAAGAGTATTAGGACCTAAGGGACTAATGCCAAACCCTAAGACTGGAACAGTAACAATGAACGTTGCTAACGCAGTTAAGGAAATTAAGAATGGTAAGGTTGAGTACCGTGTTGATAAGGTAGGAAACATTCACTGTCCATTCGGAAAGGTTTCATTCGGAGCTGAGAAGCTTGCTGAGAACCTTAAGGCGATCTATGATTTATTAATCAAGGCTCGTCCTGCTACAGTAAAGGGTAATTACGTATTAAACGTTTCAGTGGCTACAACTATGGGTCCTGGAATCAAGCTTGATGCTGATACAATTCTTGCTTAAGCAGAAAACAAAAACTAAATCATATACCGAAGAAAGTAGGCGTGCATAGCACTCAATTTCTACCGAGGTGTGAAAAAGATTAAAAAATCCTTTTCTGTACTTCGGTATGGTAAAGGATTTTAAAAATTTATACGGAGGTGTCATTAAAGTGGCAAAACAAACTGTTATTGAACAAAAGGCTCAATTAGTTAATGAAGTTGCTGACAAGATGAAGGCTACACCAGCATTCATTGCGTTCCAATATCAAGGATTAACTGTTGAACAATTCCAAAACTTAAGAAGATCATTACTTAAGGATGGATGCCATATTAGCGTTATTAAGAATAACATCAGCCGTCGTGCTTCTGAGCAACTTGGATATTCTGAGTTCGCTGACGTATTAAAGGGAGCAATCGCTATCGTATTCTCTGGTGAGGATATCGTAGCACCAGCTAAGGGATTATTCGAGTTCGCTAAGGATAACGACAAGGTTGTTATCGAAAAGGGTGTTGTTGATGGTGAGATCTATGATTATGCTAAGCTACAAACTTTAGCAACATTACCATCAAGAGATACATTATTAACTCAATTAGCTGCTGGTATGTTAGGAACATTAACTCAATTATCTATTGGTCTTAACATGGTAGCTGAGAAGCAAGAGCAAGCTGCTTAATTGCTCAGAAATAATTATTAAAAAATAAACTTAAAAAAAGAAAACAAAAAATATTAGACATACGGAGGAAAATTAAAATGGCTAAGTTAAATAAAGACGAGTTTATCAATTCATTAAATGAAATGACTATCCTTGAGATCAAGGAGTTAGTAGATGCTATGAAGGAAGCATATGGAATCGACCCAACTGCAGTTGCTGCTGCACCTGCTGCTGGAGCTGCTGGAGCTGCTGCTGCTGAGCAAACAGAGTTCGATGTAGTATTAAAGAGCGCTGGAGACAAGAAGATCGCTGTAATCAAGGTTGTTAAGGATCTTACTGGTCTAGGACTTAAGGAAGCTAAGGACCTTGTTGATGGAGCACCTAAGGCTGTTAAGGAGAAGGTTTCTAAGGCTGAGGCTGATGATATCAAGGCTAAGCTTGAAGAGGCTGGAGCAGAGGTAGAGGTTAAGTAATTAACTTTACGGTACATATAAACCTGGGACTTTCGGGTCTCAGGTTTTTGTGCCTAAAATTATATTATGGCAGAAAACTTCTATTATTCAGAAAAACAAGACGGATTAGCATCTAATCCACATTCATATGTTTTCAACTTTAGAGAGCATAGCTTTAGCTTTAAAACTGATGCAGGAGTATTCTCTAAAGCTTATATAGACTTCGGGTCATTTACAATGCTCGAGGCATTTACTCCAAATCCTATTGAGGCTCCTATTTTAGACATGGGATGTGGCTACGGGCCAATAGGAATAGTGGTATCAACACTTTATGACAAAGAGGTCCTAATGGTTGATATTAATGAAAGAGCCATAAATCTTACAAATGAAAATATCAAGACGAATAAAGTAAATAAAGCAAAAGCACAAAAGAGCTATATATACGATTCTATTCCAGATGAGATGATGTTCTCATCTATTATTACTAACCCACCTATAAGGGCTGGTAAAAAGGTAGTCTTTGATATTTATGATGGTGCATATAAGCACCTACTACCAGGTGGAGAGCTTTGGGTAGTAATTCAAAAGAAGCAGGGAGCACCTTCTTCAAAGGCACATTTAGAGGAGCTATTTTCTAACTGTGAGGTTGTTTGTAAGAATAAGGGATATTTTATCCTGAAAAGCCGAAAATGCAATTGACATATTTTAATAATTGTAATATAATGTTAAAATGCTGAATATGGCATTTTGTGCTTTTTAAAATTTAAATTGGAAATAAAAGGAGTGGCTTAAATGGTAGGTTACAAAATCGTTAAGTACGGAAAAAAGGCTGAAAGACGTAACTTCTCAAAGGTACGTACAGAGGTAGAGCTTCCTGATCTAATCGGAATTCAAAAGAAGTCTTTCCAAGACTTCGTAGAGTCTGGATTAGGTGAGGTTTTTGCGAGTGTTTCTCCAATTACTTCATTCAATGGAAAGCTTAAGATTTATTTTGGTGATTATCACTTCGAGGATCCAAAGTATGGTATTGTCGAGTGTAAGCTAAGACGAATCAATTACTCTAGACCATTAAAGACAATGGTTAAGCTTGAAAACGAGGAAACAGGACAAATTATTGAGCATGAGTTATTCATGGGTGAGATTCCTTACATGACTCCAGTTGGAACATTCGTTATCAACGGAGCTGAGCGTGTAGTTATTTCACAAATAGTTCGTTCATCTGGTGTATATTATGGAAAGGAAATCGATCCAAAGTCAGGAGAGACTAGATACACTGGACAGGTTATGCCAACAAGAGGAGCTTGGATTGAGTTTGAGGCAGGTCCAAGAGATATTTTATACGGAAAGCTAGATCGTAAAAAGAAGATTCCAGTAACTACAATGCTAAGAGCATTTGGTCTTGGAACTGATGAGGAGATTTTAAACCTTTATGGTGATTCTCCTAAGATGAGAGCTACAATCGAGAAGGATGAGACACACGATAAGGACGAGGCTGTTATTGAGATTTATAAGAAGCTTCGTGATGGTGAAATTGCGCCTGCAGAGGATGCAAGAGCATACCTAGTTGATCACCTATTCGATGAGAGACGTTATGATTTACAAAAGGTTGGACGTTATAAGTATAATCAAAAGCTAGATGTTCTACAACGTGCAAAGGGACATGTACTTGCAGAGGATATCGTTTGTAAGGAGGATATCTTCGATGATGAGACAGGAGAAATCGTGTTCTCAGAGGGTGATGTAGTTTGCAAGGCTGGAACTAAGATTACTAAGGAGGTTTGTGAGACTCTTTCTAAGGCTCGTGCAGCATTTAGAATGTCAATCGACCTAGGTAATACTTTAGCTGAGGACCCTTACTGTGAGGTATTAACTGTAGATGTTACTGAGGCTGGAAAGACTCATACTGTTAAAATCTATGGAAATGATCAAAGAGAGACTTCATTACACCTTACTTTATCAGATGTAATCGCATCATTTGGTTACTACTTTAACTTATATGACGGTGTTGGTACACTAGATGATATCGACCACCTAGGAAACCGTCGTCTACGTTTAATTGGAGAGCTTTTAGTAAACCAATTCAGAATTGGATTTGGAAAGCTTACAAAGAACATTCAAGAGAGAATGACTACAGTAGACGTAAATACTGCAACACCACAAAACTTAA
The DNA here is from genome assembly GCA_024698125.1 of Acholeplasmatales bacterium. Taxonomy (GTDB): domain Bacteria; phylum Bacillota_I; class Bacilli_A; order Acholeplasmatales; family Anaeroplasmataceae; genus UBA3206. The sequence continues at coordinate 9,599 of JAILRQ010000043.1, read as the reverse complement.
TTAATATTAAGCCACTTACATCTTCACTAAAGGAGTTCTTTGGTTCATCACAACTTTCTCAGTTCATGGATCAAGAGAACCCACTTGCTGAAATCACTCAAAAGAGAAGAGTTTCAGCTCTAGGTAGTGGAGGTATCGCTCGTGACCGTGCAGGTGCCGAGGTTCGTGACGTACATGATTCACACTATGGACGTATGTGCCCAATTGAGACTCCAGAAGGACCTTCAATCGGACTTATCACATCTCTTGCAACTTATGCACAGGTAGATGAGTTTGGATTTATTCAAACACCTTACCTTCTAGTTAAGACTGGTAAGGATGGTAGAAAGTATGTATCTAATGAAAAGGTATATCTTACTGCCGATAAGGAGGATGGACTTTGTATCGCTTCAGCTGCAACTAAGCTAGATGAAGAGGGACACATCCTTGATGAGTATGTAGATGAGAACGGAAATACTGTTAAGCAACAAATCATCGGACGTTTCAATGGAGAGACTTTATTCGTATCTCCTGATATGGTAGATGCTATGGACGTATCTCCAAAGCAGGTTGTATCTGTTGCGGCAGCATGTATTCCATTCCTTGAGCATGACGATGCTACACGTGCCCTAATGGGAGCCAACATGCAACGTCAAGCAGTTCCTATTATTGCTCCAGAATCTCCATATGTTGGAACTGGTATGGAGCACTTTGCAGCTCGTGACTCTGGATCAGCTTTAAAGGCTATTTCTGCAGGTACTGTTAAGTATGTAGATGCAAAGAGAATTATCGTAGCTGAGGACGGTGGAGATGAAAGAGAGTATGTAACTCTTCAATTCCTACGTTCTAACTCTTCAACAACTATTTGGCAACGTCCAATCGTTAAGCCAGGACAGCATGTTGAAGCTAATGAAATCATCGCAGATGGACAATCTATGCAAAACGGAGAGCTTGCTCTTGGACGTAATGTAAGAGTTGGATTCATGACTTGGGACGGATATAACTTCGAGGATGCCGTTATCATGTCAGAGAATATGGTTAAGTATGACTACTATACATCTGTTCATATTGATGAGTTCGAAATTCAATGTCGTGACACTAAGCTAGGAAAGGAAGAGTTTACTCGTGATATTCCTAACGTAGGTGAGGATATGGTTAGATACCTTGATGCTGACGGTATTGTTGTCGTTGGTACTGAGGTTAAGGAGGGTGACATCCTTGTAGGAAAGATCACTCCAAAGGGTCAAACTGACCCAACTCCTGAAGAGAAGCTTCTTCAAGCTATCTTCGGTGAGAAGACTCGTGAGGTTAGAGATACATCACTTCATGTTCCACATGGTGGAGGAGGAGTTGTTCGTTCAGTTGAGCACTTCAAGAAGACAAGAGGAGACGATCTAGGACCTGGTGTTAACGAGGTAGTAAGAGTTTATATCGTACAAAAGCGTAAGATCCAAGTTGGAGATAAGATGTCTGGACGTCATGGAAACAAGGGAGTTATCTCTAATATCGTTCCAGTAGAGGATATGCCATACAGTGCAGATGGAAAGCCACTTGATATTATGCTTAACCCACAAGGAGTTCCATCACGTATGAACATTGGACAGGTTCTTGAGCTACACTTAGGACTTGCAGCACAAACTCTAGGAGTTAAGTGTGCTACACCAGTATTCGATGGAGCTACAACTAAGGATATTAATGATATGCTTGCTGAGGCATCTCTAATGAGAAAGTTTAGATCAATTGATGATGCTAAGCTTAAGGCAGCAGTTTCTGCTGACAAGTATGCTAAGGCAGCTGATTTAAGAGCAAGACTTCTTGCTGATGAGATTGATTTCGCTAAGAGACGTGCATTTAAGAATATGGAGGCAATTGATGCTCACAACGATTTAGTTGCAGAGGCTGATGCATTCATTAATGAGCTTAATAGCACTAACGGAAATCTATTCGATGAGGTTGAAGGAATTGCACAGGACGGAAAGATTACACTTTATGATGGACGTTCTGGAGAGCCATTCGAGGGTAAGGTTAACGTAGGAATTATGTACATGATCAAGCTAGGACACATGGTTGACGACAAGATTCATGCACGTTCTGTAGGACCTTACACATTAGTTACTCAACAACCAATGGGAGGAAAGGCTCAAAACGGAGGACAACGTTTCGGAGAGATGGAGGTTTGGGCTCTACAAGCTTATGGAGCAGCTCATACTCTACAAGAAATGTTAACTATTAAGTCAGACGATATCGTTGGACGTAATAAGGTATTCAAGGCAATTACAGATGGTAAGCCAATGCCAGAGGCAGCTTTACCAGAGTCATTTAGAGTTCTTGCCCGTGAGCTTCAAGCACTAGGATTACACGTAGAGCTTGTAACTGAGGACGGAAAGAACGAAATCGAGAAGTCAATTGTTGATCAAGAGACTGAAGATTATATTTCAAAATTTGGTATGTAGGAGGCGCACTAATGAGTAAGAAGTTTAAGTATATTAAGATTAGATTAGCATCTCCAGATGAAATCCTTTCATGGTCTCATGGAGAGGTTAAGAAGCACGAGACAATTAACTACCGTACTTTAAAGCCAGAACCAGATGGATTATTCTGCGAAAAGATTTTCGGACCTACTAAGGATTATCAATGTGCCTGCGGAAAGTCTAAGAGATCAGACGCCAAGGGTAAGATTTGTGAGAAGTGTGGAGTCGAGCTAACAGATTCTAAGGTACGTCGTGAGCGTATGGGACATATTCAACTAGCAAGCCCAGTTGTTCATGCATGGTACTTAAGAAACTCACCTTCAAGACTTGCTATCCTTTTAAACCTTAAGGCTAAGGATCTAGAGCAGGTTGTATATCTTGCATCATATATCGTAATTGATCCAGGACAAACTGGATTAAGTAAGAACCAAATTATATCAGAGCAAGAGTATTCACAATACTATGAGAAGTATGGACGTAGCTTTGAGGCTCAAACAGGAGCTGAGGCTGTTGAGACACTTCTTAAGAAGCTTGATTTAAAGCAACAGGTTATTGAGCTACGTAAGAAGCTTAATACATCATCTAAGCAAGCTCGTGATAAGGTTATCAAGAGACTTGAGGTTGTAGAGGCATTCTACCATTCTGAGAATAAGCCAGAGTGGATGGTACTACATGTTCTTCCAGTTATACCACCTGATTTAAGACCAATGGTACAGCTAGATGGAGGAAGATTCGCCACTACTGACCTAAACGATCTATATCGTCGTATTTTAAACCGTAATAACCGTTTAAAGAAGCAATATGAGCAAAACGCTCCTCACTTAATTACTAAGAACGAGAAGCGTATGCTTCAAGAGGCAGTTGATGCCTTAATCGATAACTCAAAGAGACAAACAAGAGGAAATGACACAAGAACTCGTCACCTAAAGTGCTTATCTGACTTACTTCGTGGTAAGCAAGGACGTTTCCGTCAAAACCTACTTGGAAAGCGTGTTGATTATTCAGGACGTTCAGTTATCGTTGTTGGACCAACACTTAAGATGTACCAATGTGGACTTCCTAAGGAAATGGCACTTACATTATTCCGTCCATTCGTAATTCGTGGACTTATCGAGAAGACAGCAAGAGAAGGAAATACAATGACTATCGCTGCTGCTAAGAGAATTTGCGAAAGACAAGATGATTCTGTATGGCCAGTATTAGAGTCTGTAATTCGTGAGCACCCAGTTCTATTAAACCGTGCCCCTACACTTCACAGACTTGGAATTCAAGCATTTGAGCCAGTACTAGTTGAAGGAAAGGCTATTAAGCTTCACCCACTAGTTACTACACCATTCAACGCCGACTTCGACGGAGACCAAATGGCAGTCCATGTACCTCTATCACTTGAGGCACAGGCTGAGGCAAGACTATTAATGCTTGCATCAAACAACATTCTAAACCCAAGAGATGGACAACCAGTTGTTACACCATCTCAGGACATGATTCTTGGAAACTACTACTTAACTTCAGAGCGTAAGTATGATGAGGTTGAGGAGCCAAACGAGAAGAATGAGGGTAATTTCTATAATAGCGAGGAAGAGGCATATATCGCATATAAGAATGGTGATATCACTCTTCGTACTCGTATCTTCCTACGTCCTAGTGCATTAGACGAGAGAAGATTTGGAGTATATACTAATCCAAATCTAGAGCGCGATAGCAAGGGACTAAGAATTGCAACTGAGTTCGTAGATACTAAGGGTAAGTATTTATTTACTACTCTTGGAAAGATTATTTTCAACAATAACCTTCCAGAGGACTTCCCTTACCTAAATGAGCCAACTGATGCTAACCTATGCGACAAGCTTCCAGAGAAGTATTTAATTACTCCAACTGCAGAAAATGTTAAGGAAGCATTAGCACGCTCAGAGCAAGCTCCATTTGGTAAGAAGATGATCAAGAAGATCATTGCCCAGGTATTTAAGATTCACCAAATGACAAAGACTTCAATCTTCCTAGATAACCTAAAGGATCAAGGATATAAGTATTCTACTCTTGCAGGTATCACAATTTCTGCAGCTGACATCGACGTTTACGATAAGAAGGACGAGATGATTGCAGAGGCTGATAAGAAGATTGCTCACGTTAAGGAAATGTTCGATTTAGGACTATTAACTGACGAGGAGCGTCTAAACATGGTACGTAGCATTTGGGGTAAGACTCGTAATGAGATTGAGGAAAAGCTATGGGAGACTATGAAGACTCAAAAGGATAATGGTATCTTCATCATGGCTGACTCAGGATCACGTGGATCTTCTTCAAACTTCGCCCAATTAGCCGGAATGAGAGGACTAATGTCTAAGCCTAACGGAGGAGTCATCGAGGTTCCAGTTAAGGCTAACTTCAAGGAAGGACTATCAGTATCAGAGTTCTTCATTTCTACACACGGTGCCCGTAAGGGATCAACAGATACTGCCTTAAAGACAGCTGAGTCAGGATATCTAACTCGTCGTCTAGTAGACGTATCTCAAGACGTTATCGTTTCAATGGAAGACTGTGGAACAGAGAAGGGATTCGATGTTCAAGCAGTATTAGATAATGATGGTAAGCAGGTAGTATCTCTACAAGAGAGAATTACTGGACGTTACCTAGCTAAGAATGTATTAAATCCTACAACTGGTGAGGTTGTTGCTGAGCGTAATACATTCGTAGATGAGGATCTAGCTAAGAAGATTTGTTCTGCACTAGATGCTAAGAATAACCTAGACGCCGTAGTTTGCATTCGTTCAAATGTAACCTGTGGTGCCCGTTTCGGAGTATGTAAGAAGTGCTACGGACGTAACCTTGCAACTAACAACATCGTTGAGGTTGGTGAGGCTGTAGGTACAGTTGCTGCTCAAGCCATTGGAGAGCCAGGAACACAATTAACAATGCGTACATTCCATACAGGAGGAGTTGCTTCAACTGCCGATATTACACAAGGATTACCTCGTGTACAGGAGCTATTCGAAATTCGTAGACCTAAGGGTAAGGCAACACTTTCTGAGTATTCAGGAACTGTTAAGTCAATTGAAAAGACTAAGGCTGGATATGTAATCACTCTTACTACATCAGATGGAGAGAAGTCATATACAGTTGACGCTACATCTGAGCTTCTTATTTCAGAGGGTGACGAAATCAAGCGTGGAGATCGTCTAAATAAGGGATCACTTGTACCACGTGAGATCCTTCGTATTAAGGATGCATTATCAGTACAAAAGTATATTATCGAAGAGGTTGAGAAGGTTTATCGTTCTCAAGGAGTTGAGATTTCAGATAAGCATATCGAAATCATCGTTCGTCAAATGATGCGTAAGGTAAGAGTTGACCAACAAGGATCAACTAACCTACTTCCAGGTCATGAGGTTAATGTTATTGACTTCCGTGACGCAGTTAAGAAGGCTATTCTTAACGGTGGAGAGCTTCCTACAGGAAAGCCAGTATTACTTGGAATCACTAAGGCAGCCCTTGGATCTAAGTCTTGGTTATCAGCTGCATCATTCCAAGAGACTACAAGAATCTTAACTGATGCCGCTATTCGTGGACAGGTTGATAACCTAGTAGGACTTAAGGAAAACATCATCATTGGAGGATTAATCCCTGCCGGAACTGGAACTCTAATTGAGAAGGAATTCTCATGTGAGCACCGTCCTGAGGAGGAAGAGCTTCCAGTTGAGGAAGAAGAGAATAGAGTAATCGAGGAAGAGGACGACATCGAGGATGAGGAAGAGGAAATCATCGATGAGGAATCAGCAGACGAGAATCTATAAGATTTAAGGAATATTGAGGTTGGCATAAGCCAGCCTCTTTTTCTTTCTCTAACCCTATAATATTCCTCTTTAATAAATTGTATAATTATGATAAAATTATACTAGTTTTAGAAAAGGTGGAATTACTACATGAAATTAAAGAAATTAGCACTAATAATTCCAGGGATTTTAAGTTTGTTCGCACTTGCCTCTTGCGGTAAAGAGACTGCAAACTATATTGAGGATGATGAGGAAGCAATAGAGGCCTTAGCCTACTATAGCTATTCATTTGATAGTTCTGAAAAAACAGTAAAGCTTAAGGAATACCTAGGTGGTTCAGGTGATGTCGAAATACCAGGTGCTATTGGAACATATACAGTAACAGAAATAGGAGACTCTTGCTTCAAGGGTAAGGCTATAACAGCCATTACTATTCCAGATACAATAGTTACAATTGGAGATGCCGCATTTGTAAATAACTACATTGAAGCTGTTGTAATACCAGATAGTGTTATATCCCTTGGTGAGGATGTATTCTATAATCCTGGTATTGTACAGGCAAAGCTTACATCAGTTACTATAGGTAGTGGTATTACATCAATACCTGCAAGAACATTTAAGGGATGCACAGCATTAACTGATGTATATATACCAGATACTATTACAACTATTGAAACAGAAGCCTTTAGTGACTGTGAGGTTTTAAGAAGCCTAGTGCTTCCTAAAACTATTAAGACTATTAGAACACAGGCCTTTGAGGGCTGTGATTCATTTAAATATATTTATTATTGTGGTAGTGAGGATGATTGGCAAAATGTCTTTGTTGATGATCTATACAATGATAGCTTTGTAGGTGCAGAGATTACCTACAATTATGAAAGATAATAGGAGTGATATTTTATGAGAATACTTGTTACTGGTGGTACAGGGTATATTGGCTCACATACAGTAATTGAGCTTTTAAATAATGGTTATGAGGTTACAATACTTGATAACCTATCTAACTCTAAGGAGCTAGTTGTTGATCGTATTGAGGAAATCGCAGGAAAAAGACCTGATTTCGTTAAGGGCGATATAAGAAGCAAAGAGGATCTATTAAAGGTCTTTAAGGGGCAAAAAATTGACTGTGTAATCAATTTTGCAGGTCTTAAGGCTGTAGGAGAATCTATTAAGATGCCACTTGAGTATTATGACAACAATATATATGGAGCAATAAACCTACTTGAGGTTATGAGAGAGTGTGAGTGCTTTAACTTTATATTCTCATCATCTGCCACTGTTTATGGAGATCCAGCATCAGTTCCAGTAGATGAGACATTCCCTGTTGGTGGTACTACAAACCCATATGGAACAACTAAGCTATTTATTGAGCAAATACTTCAGGACCTATATAAGGCTGATAATAGATTTAATATAGCTATTTTAAGATATTTCAACCCAATTGGAGCTCACCCATCAGGACTTATTGGTGAGGATCCAAATGGTATTCCAAATAATCTTGCACCATACATTACTCAGGTAATGGTTGGTAAAAGAGATCATTTAAATATCTTTGGTAATGATTATGATACTAAGGATGGTACATGTATTAGAGACTATATTCATGTGTGCGATCTAGCTCGTGGACATGTATGTGCTATAAAGAAGCTTTTAGAAAACCCAGGAGTTGTAATTTATAATCTTGGTACTGGTAAGGGATCTTCAGTACTTGATATATTGCACGCCTTTGAGGCTGCATATGGAAAGCCAATTCCATATGAGTTTGCACCTCGTCGTGCAGGAGATATTACTGCAAACTACACTAAGGTAGAAAAGGCAGAGCGTGAAATTGGATTTAAGGCACAGTATGATATTATGGATATGGCCCGTGATCAATGGAACTGGCAAAAGAAGAATCCTAATGGATATTCTAAATAATTAAAAAGGGTATAGGGGAGAGTGTTTATGGAAGAGAATAATAGCGATAATCTAGAGAATAGAATGATGGAGGATGATCAGCATCTTCCACATGATGTAGTATTTGAGGATAAATCATATCTATTACCTAAGGAGTTTAAGTGGTGCCATATCGCAAGAGCAATCTGCTTGATTGCCCTTGTAATACAGTCACTTAGACTTACGCCTGATAGCCTTATTTATTTTTGTGCTACATTTAGCCTTACAGCGTTATTCTTTGTTGAGGGCTTTAGCTACAACAATGATTTAACACTAGGAGAGCTTGCCTCTAAAAAGGCACTAACACTTTTAGTGCCAGTGCTATTTTCAAGCCTTATTTATATGGGTGTTGAAAGAATATTAGGGGTATATCACCAACCATTTGGTGAGGAGCTTTTAAATGTATTCCTACAAACAAGAGGAAGAGGCGCTACATGGCTATGGTATGTAGTATGTCTATTTGTAGCGTATATTATGTTTTATGGAATACTTAAAATAAAGAAGGATAAAACAAAGCTTATAGTATCAGGTATTTGTGCACTAGTAGGTGTTTTATATTCTATATATGCACCATCTATTTCTAACTTTAATGGTAATACCCTACCTTGGCATATAGATGTAGCGCTTGTAGCGGTTTTTCTTATGACTTTAGGATATTTAATAAAGAAGAAGGGCTATTTAGAAAAGATACTTGCTAAGTATAAGAAGAAAGAATTATATGTATTTGCACTTCTTGTAGTAGTATTTTGCTTAGGTGTTTCAATAATTAATAGAAACCAATTCCATACTTCTATAACACTTGGAAACTATGGAGATATCTTTATTTGGGTTCCATTTTCTTTTGCTACTGGTATTTTAACAGTAGTACTATTATCAAATGTAATAAAGGAAAACAAAATCACAACCTTCATATCAAAGCATTTCATAGCAATCCTAGTATTCTTAAAGCCAATGCAAATGCTTCTTGATAGAGCAATCTATGAGATTGGTATTGCAGAATACGTTAGTAAGTATGAAATGGTACAAACCTTATTCATACTTGTAGAAGCTGTAGTACTATTAGCAGTACTTGCACTACTTGCGGTAGTAACAGAAAAGCTATTACCATTTATTTTGGGTAAGTGGTATAAGAGTAGTGATGAGGTATTAAATGATGAGGAATCATTAAATGACGAATCATATAATGAAGCCGCATATAATGAATTAGACAATTAATTAAAAATTGACTTATTTTTATATGTTATATATAATTTAATTGTAAATAAAAGTGAGGTATAAAAATGGAAAATAACGAAGAGGGAATTTCATTATTTCAAGTTATTAAGGTAATGCTTGGAAGAAAGATAATACTTGCATGTGTTACTGTAGGAGTAGCAGTACTTGCAACACTTGGAATCTTATTTGGTTATAATAAGATTAGTCAAACATATAGCGCAAGCTATGT
>JAILRQ010000042.1 GCA_024698125.1 Acholeplasmatales bacterium | reverse complement strand
GAAATAGCCCATATCAATTTAATAATAAATGATTTGAAAAATTATAAATAGCCCATGCTCTTGTTGCATGGGCTATTAGTTTTATAATGTAAATAATGACTTAAGGTCACATGTTCTATTAAATACTAGCTTATCCTTTGTAGAATCCTTATCTGTACAATAGTAACCATTACGGATAAATTGATACTTATCCTCAGGCTTTGTATCCTTTAAGAACTCCTCTACAAATCCATTCTTTATTACTAATGATTCTGGATTTAATCTTTCCATAAAATCTAAATCCTTAGTTTCTTCAGTTTCTGGAAGTAATAATGAATTAATCATTCTAAACTCTGCAGGGATTGCAGTTGTCTTTTCTACAAAATGAATATTTCCATTTGGCTTTCTTCCTTCAAATCCTGATCCTGATTTTGTTTGTGGATCATATGTTGCATGTACTCTTATGATATTTCCATCATTATCCTTTTCAACTGAAGTAGCTTTAATGAAATATGCATGCATTAATCTTACTTCAACATCAAGTGCAAGTCTCTTCCACTTCTTATTAGGCTTTACCTCAATGAAATCTGATTTTTCAATATATAGGTACTTTGAGAATGCAATCTTATGATTTCCTAATTCTTCATTTTCTTGATTGTTAGGCATATCAAGATATTCAATCTCACCTTCAGGATAATTATCAATTACAACCTCAAGAGGCTCTATTACAGCATTAGGTCTTAAAGCCTTTAGCTTTAGGTCATCTCTTAATGCTACATCAAGGGCATCCCAACCAATTGTTGAGTTTATTCTTGATAATCCTGTGGATAAAATAAAGCTCTTAATAGCATCTGCAGTATATCCTCTTCTTCTAAGACCTCTTAGTGTTGGCATTCTAGGATCATCATATCCTGATACCTTCTTAGAATCTACTAATGAACGTAGATATCTCTTAGATAATACTGTATTTTCAATATTTAATCTTCCAAACTCATATTGATGAGGCTTCTTAACTATATCACAGTTATCCACAACCCAATCATATAGCACTCTATGGTTATCATACTCTAGTGAGCATAGTGAGTGAGTAACTCCCTCCTTTGCATCCTGTAGTGGATGTGCAAAGTCATACATAGGGAAGATACACCACTTTGTACCCTGTCTATGATGGTTGATGTGAATAATACGATATAGAGCTGGGTCTCTCATGTTAATATTTGGAGATGCCATATCAATCTTTGCTCTTAGAGTCTTTGCTCCATCTGGATATACTCCATTCTTCATTTCCTCAAAAAGCTTAAGATTCTCTTCAATTGTTCTATCTCTATATGGGCTATTCTTTCCAGGCTCAGTAAGAGTACCTCTATATTGACTCATTTCCTCCTGAGAAAGATCATCAACATACGCAAGCCCCTTCTTAATAAGCTTTATAGCCATTTCATAATCATAATCAAAATAATCTGATCCAAAGTATACATTCTTAGGGTTATATCCTAGCCACTTAATGTCCTCCTTGATAGCCTCAACGAACTCATTATCCTCCTTAGTAGGATTAGTATCGTCGAAACGAAGGTTTGTATATCCATTAAATGCAGAAGCTAGCTCAAAGTCTGTAACCATAGCACGTGCATGACCAATATGTAGGTATGCGTTTGGCTCTGGTGGGAAACGAGTAATAATCTCGTCTACCTTTCCACTCTTTAAATCATCTTCCATTATTGTTTTAATAAAATTGTTGATTTCCATAATATATCACCTTTAAATAGTATATCAAAACTTTATATTTTTTTAAAGTATTTAAACCCCGATTATAGAAAAAAGGATGAGCAGTGCTCATCCCTTTACTTACTTAAGCTTTAAAATCTCAGACTTCTTTAGGCCTGTATATTTCATAATTAGCTCAATAGGAGCATCATCCTTAATCATAGCCTTAGCCATCTCGATTTTTGCAAAGCTTTCTCCTTCGGCTATTCCTTGGGCTTTTCCTTCAGCTATTCCTTCGGCTCTACCCTCAGCTAATCCTTGGGCCTTTCCTTCGGCTCTACCCTCAGCTAATCCTTCTTCACGTCCTACCTTTTTGGCGTAGTTCTTCATTGATCTTATCTCTATTTCATTGTCTCTTCTGAGCTGGGCTTGAAGTCTTAGGACCTCATCCTTATCATATTCTTCAATCATATTAGCCACTCCCTTCAAGAAAGGATCGTTTTCACCTAGATAT
>JAILRQ010000038.1 GCA_024698125.1 Acholeplasmatales bacterium | reverse complement strand
GTGTATTCAACCTCCATAGAGTTAGTAAGTAAATTGACCTGGCAATCCTTTACTCCTTCAACTGAACGAACAGCCTTATCCACATGAGCTACACAGGCAGCACAGCTCATACCCTTTACATCAAATTTTTCTTTCATTATTGGAACCTCTTAAAAAGATCTACTATCTCATCTACTACCTCATAGTTTCCTTCCTTAACATTATCTATTAAGCATGAATGCATATGAGCATCAAGGATAACATTAGCTAGTGATTTAACACTCTTATCTATAGCCGCAAGCTGAATAAGAATATCATCACAATATCTATCATCATCAATCATTTTCTTAATGCCATTCATTTGACCAATGATTTTATTAACCCTAGTAGATAGAGCCTTCTTTTCCTCTTCACTTCTTTTTTTAATTTTAATCTCACAACATTTATCCATATCTATCACCACTTATATAATATACCCCCGGGGGGTATCGTGTCAAATAAAATGATTTTTTAATACAAAGATATAATTTTTGCTTGAAATCTAGGTTTTTTATAATATAATATAACACGCGAGGTGAATTAAATGTTTGTAGCCAACGAAATTGTAGAGTTTGAATTTGAGCACATTAAGTTTAGTCTATCAGACTTCCGACTTCAAACACTAACCCTTCCTTACCCCCTTCATTACCATGGTAAGAATACACTTGAAATCCATTTTGTTAAAAATGGAGCAGGTCAGGTAATGCTAGAGGATAAAACCTATGATGTTTCTAGTAACTTCTTTTATATAGTAGGTTCATTTATAACTCATGGTCAGGTTCCTGATAAGGTAAAGGGAATGGAAAAATATAGTATCTATTTTACAATTGATACTTCAATGGCCTCATTAGAGCTTCAGGAGCTTCTAAGAGGACCAGCAGCTGTGTTTATGGATAAATATGATTGTGCTAGCATCTTTGAAAGGATATTAGATGAGTTTAGTACAAAGAATATTGGATATAAGCAGCTTATAGTATCATATCTTGAGGAGCTTTTAATAAAAATAGTAAGAGCTCATAGTATGCTATCAAGAGAAAATAGGAATCAGGATAGTGTAAGTAATACTCATTTTGAGCTAGAAAAGATTTTCTTAAATGAGTTTAAGACTATTACTCTTACAGATATGGCACATAGATTAAGCTTTAGTGAACGTGAGCTTCAAAAGTATTTTAAAAAGAATTATAGCAAAACCTTCAACGAGCTTAAGCTTGAAGCAAGAATGCAATATGCGGCAAATCAGCTAATATTTACTGATAAGCCAATATCTGTAATATCAAATGATACAGGATATTCTTCAACAGAGCACTTTAGCTATGCGTTTAAGCAATATCATGATCTTACTCCACTTAAATATCGCAAAGCGAACAAAAGGGACTGATTTAATCAGTCCCTTTTTGTATTAGTCAATATTCTTATAAACATTTACTAGGTTATCCACAGTAAATCCATAATACTCATGGATATACTTAAGTGGTGAAGATATTCCAAATGTATCAATTCCATATACATTCTTAGAATACTTATACCAGCTCATTGGATGTCCCATCTCAACTGCAAGTCTCTTTGTAATTGTAGATGGTAAAATCTTCTCCTGGTACTTCTTATCCTGCTTCTCAAATAAGAATTGAGATGGCATAGATACAACTCTTACATACTCCTCTTGCTGTGCTAAAGTCTTAGCAACCTCAATACATAGCTCAAGCTCAGATCCACAGGCAATGATAATTCCTGTAGCCTTCTTCTTTGGCTCGTATGCTATGTAAGCACCATGTCTTACTCCATCCTCAGATGTAGTAGAAAGGTTTGTTAATGGTTGACGAGTTGTAGTGATAGCAGTTGGAGTAAGCTTTGACTCAAATGCTATCTTTAATGCAGCCTTAACCTCAACTGCATCAGCAGGTCTAATTACATCAAAGTTAGGAATTGAACGAAGCATTGTAAGCTGCTCAATTGGTTGATGTGTAGGTCCATCCTCTCCAACACATACAGTGTCATGAGAGAAAATAAAGATTGATGGGATTTGCATAATAGATGCAAGTCTTAGTGATGGCTTCATATAATCACTAAAGATAAAGAATCCAGCACCGAATGCCTTAAGACCACCATGGATTGTAATACCATTTACAATAGCAGTCATCGCATGCTCACGAACACCAAACTTGATGTTACGTCCATGACGTGTATCAGCCTCAAATACTCCATTAGCTCCCTTAACGAATGTTGAAGGAGTAAGGTCTGCAGATCCTCCAATTGCGTTTGGCATATCAGCAGATATTTGATCTAGCATCTTTCCTAAAATCTTACGAGTAGCTTCCTTGCTACCAACCTCATATGTAGGTAGGTTCTCATCAATAATTTCATAATCATTATCAATGAAATGCATAAGCTCCTTATAATCATCAGCATACTTCTTCTCATACTTTTGAAGAGTTACAGACCACTCTGAATCTGCTTGGTCTCCCTTCTCAATAACAGTCTTCTTGAAGAAATCATAAACTGACTTATCAACATCAAATGGCTCATAGTCATAAGCTAAAGCCTTTCTTAAAGCCTTAGTATTATCCTCTCCTAGTGGAGCACCATGAACAGCACTCTCTCCACTATTAGGAGCACCATATCCAATAACTGTCTTAATCTCAATGATAGTTGGCTTATTTTGGCAAGCCTTAGCTTCCTTAATAGCCTCATCGATGGCATCAACATCATTTCCATCCTCTACACGAAGATATTGCCAATTCATAGCCTCAAACTTACCCTTAATAGAGTCAGTATTTGTTAATGCTACCTCTCCATCAAGCTGAATATCATTAGAATCATATAAAACGATAAGCTTACCAAGTGCAAGATGTCCTGCAAGTGAGCAAGCCTCCATAGAGATACCCTCCTCTAGGTCTCCATCTCCACAGATAACATATGTATTATGGTTAATAGGCTTAATATCAGACTTATTAAACTTATTAGCCATATAGCTTTCAGCAATTGCCATACCAACAGCTGTAGAAATACCTTGACCAAGAGGTCCTGTAGTCATTTCTACTCCCTTAGTATGTCTATACTCAGGATGTCCTGGAGTCATTGAACCCTTTTGACGGAACTCCTTTAAATCATCAATAGTAAGACCATAACCACAAAGGTGTAGCATTGAATAAAGTAATGCACTACCATGTCCTGCTGATAATACGAAACGGTCTCTATCAAACCACTCAGTATCAGCTGGGTTAGCCTTTAAATGTCTTGTGAATAATGTAAATGCCATTGGAGCAGCACCAAGAACAATACCAGGGTGTCCTGACTTTGCCTTATTAATTGCATCTACTCCTAATAATCTAATTGTATTAATTGATAATTGCTCTATGTTTTCCATATTATACTTACCTTTACTTTGTCTCGTTTTCTTCTGTGTTATCTACATTTTCTGTAGTATCCTCTACTACAGGCTCATCAATCTCTTCAGGCTTAGCATCCTCAATAGCCTCTTGGTCCTCAGATACTTCTTCATCATTATTATCATCATAATGGAAGAACTCATCAATATAAGATCTTTGAGTATCAAGAAGTCTTTCAAAGGTCTTCTCTCCCATATTCTTCTTAATCTTTGCAACTGCATCAGCATTTGCAGCATTAATTCTCTTATTTATCTTTCCTCTAAAGAATAAAACAAATCCTATAAAAACAACCGCTACTCCTATAGCTACTCCAAGCTGAACGCTAGGGTAGTCACCAAGTAAGAATGTACCCCCTAGGAATAATACGATAATTGCTACAAGCATAATAGGCATAACGACATTTCTAAACTTAGAAACGGCCTTATCACACTCATCCCAGAAATCTAACCAGATTTGATTAATACTTTGCTTATAAAGAGGCTCAAGCTTCTTATAGTATCCATCCTCAACGAATAATCTATAATTCTTACCATCTACGCAAGACCAAACTGCAAACTTTCCTTGATTTGTAAACTCAGTGTAAATATCCTGATACTCATTTAATGAATAAATTTCTACACTTCTCTCATTAGTAATCTCTTGGCGCTCAATAAGCTTCTCTTCTAATGCATAATCATAAATTCTTTGATTTAACTTCACGGCTGAAACCTGTCCTTTCAGAAATTTTAACTCTACAAACTATTATATATGAATTACTACTTTTTTTAAAGAACTTTTATTTAGAAAAATAAATCTAAAAACGCTTTAATCCAATTCTTATTATAAAACCATCTAGCAAGGCCAAAGCCCTTACCCGAAGAAAGCCTCAGATCTGTCTCAAGGAATGTCATAACCTTGTTTGATGCATCCGCAAGGGTTAGGATATAAAATCCAACCTCTAAAATAATAAACATTATAATGATTCCAAGTATAGAACCAAATATACCATCTACTATTCTAAACCCTCTATTTTCTCTTAAATCCTCAATATGAATCTTTATTAATAATATAACAACAGTTACACCAATCCATAGGA
>JAILRQ010000092.1 GCA_024698125.1 Acholeplasmatales bacterium | reverse complement strand
AACCTCAAGAGTTAAATTAATCTTGGCGTATGCCTTCTCTTCTATCATTTATTATCACCTAACCAATCACTAAGCCTTACAAAATCAGAAACATCTAAGGCTTCAGATCTAATACTCTTATCATATCCTAATGCCTCAAGCGCATTATAGATATATTCCTTACTATAGCCCATTAAAGATAGGTTATTTGCAAGAGTCTTTCTTCTCTGCGCAAAAGCCCCTCTTACAAGCTTAAAGAATAAAGCCTCATCCTTAGGATTATATGGCTTATCCTCATGTAGGGTAAGACGAATAACTGCGCTATCTACATTAGGCTGTGGAACAAACACAGTACGTGGTACTCTTATCTCCTTTGTAGCCTTACATCTATACTGAACAGCTATAGATAGGGCGTTATAATCCTTTACAGCAGGCTTTGAGCAGATTCTATCTGCTACCTCCTCCTGCATCATCATAACATAGGTTTTTATCTTATCTGTTGCTTCTAAAAGCCCTAGAATAATAGGAGTTGTAATATAGTATGGAAGATTTGATATTAAGGCTACCCTCTTTGAATCCTTAAAATAGGTATCAATATCCTTATTAACATCACACTTTAATACATCATTATTAATAATCTCTACATTACTATATTCACTAAGATTATTCTTTAAAATAGGAATTAAATCACTATCTATTTCATAGCATAAAAGCCTATTACATTTAGACGCAATAATCTCAGTTAAGGCTCCAAGACCAGGACCTATTTCGATAACATCTGTATCCTTATCAAGAAGAGCTGTATCTACTATCTTATTTAAGATATTTTGGTCAGTTAAAAAGTTCTGACCAAACTTTTTCTTAATAAAGAAGCTATTATCATCTATTATCTTTTTAGTATTGGAAATGTTACCAATTTTAGGCATTATATTCACCTACTACCTTCTTAAGCTCACTAAGTGTTATATCTAGTGAGTTTAATCTTTTAATTAATGTTTTATTGTTAGGATTTCCTATATTATACTTACCTGAAATATATTCTCTAAGCCCCTTATTACCAACAATACCTAGCTCATAAATATCATTTATAGTAATATCAGGATTATCCCTTTTAGCTCTTGTATTTAAAATAGGATCAAGTATTCTTTTAATATCCTCCCTAGACGCATGCTCAACCCCAACCTTCTTATGGTTTTGTGAAATACATACCTTCTTTTCAATATAGGCATTACGAGCATTAGGTACTACCTCTAATACCTTACTTCTAATTCTCTCTCCAGGATAATCTGGATCTAAGAATAGAATAATCTCATATTTCTTAGAATACTCCTTAATAAGCTTTAATGTATCATCGCTAATCTCACTACCATTAGTTATAATACATTTTAAATCCTTATATACACTTTGTATTTTAATCATATCGTGTGTACCCTCACACACGACTATTTGGTTATACATCTTACTCACCTTTTCCAAAATAAATACGACTAAATGTATTCTTAGCATCCTCAATTAATCCACCAACAATTGGTGAATACTTCTCAAGTGAAATAGTCTTTCCACTTGGAAGAAGGATTTTAATAGTATCTACCTTATCCAAATCATCTGTATGACGATATGCTATTTGGCTAAGCTTAGACTCCTCAAAATAATATCTTAAAAGAATTGGATCACTTGCATACTTACTTCTAATTCGTTCAATCTTCTTCTGATCTGCCTCAAGCTTTAAATCAATAACCTGATATAGCTTTCTATTAAGTAATCTATTACATAAATCATTTAGGATTGGATCACTTGATCTTGTTAGCTGCTTAATGAATCCATTAACATATGCATCATCAAGGAATAAATATGACTTTAGATTATGAGTAGTAATCGCATCAATAAAATCTGAAACATATCCATCAATATGAATACCCTTATCATTTAAATCCTTAATACGTAAAAATATTGATTGTAATAAAAGCTCATATGAACGTGCAACTGGATGGTAATAGATTTGGTTATACATATGATAACGTGCCATAAGATATGACTCTATTGCAGGAGCACCAGATGCTCTATATGTAACCTCATCATTAACTATCTTCATACTTCTTATAATACGATCACTATCAATTGTTCCATATAGCGCACCTGTAAAATAAGAATCTCTTTGAAGATAATCCATTCTATCTACATCTAGCTGTGAAGATGTAAGCTGCTCAATAATTGTAAACTTACCCTTATGAGCAATAACATTTGCGACATCTGATGCTAGATTTTTATCATACCTGTCTAAAATACTATGAATCTCTGTATCCTCTAAGATAACACGAACTGTCATTTCCTCATGAGATTCATACTTCATAACTGCCTCAAAGGCATGTGAGTAAGGACCATGTCCTGTATCATGTAATAAGGCAGCGCATAAAAATACTATTTGCTCATACTCACTTAAAACATCCTTAATTCCCTCCGCATTTTCAATAACTCTTCTTGCCATCTCATATGCTCCAAGAGAATGTCCAAATCGTGAATGCTCTGCAGTATGGAAGGTCATAGATAGTCCTGCTAGCTGACGAACACGACGAAGACGTTGAAATTCCTTTGCGTCAATAAGCTCATCAATAAGCTTATAATATACCTTTACATATCCATAAAGTGGATCTCTAAATACCTTTTCTCTATCTAATCTATCATAAAGCATACCAATACACCTCACTATACCTTACCATTATATCATTTATTAAAAAATATAAAAAGATTGTTGTTTGCAAACATTAATTACTTATGCTATAATACTTATGTCGAAAGACAGCATATAGAAAGCAAATGGAAAAGAGCATCAGTTGTCGCTGATGCTCTTTAACTTTTTTGGAAGTTTGCATATAGAAAGCTGCTTTTCTTCTAACGTTTAGTTAAAAGATAAACAATCATAAGTATTATAGTAAGCATTACTAAATACTCCATGATATCCTCCTATATGATAGCAAACCCCCTATCATAAAGTATGCGCTTCATATGCTTCCTCCTTAAAAGCTGGGAGATCCATTTTACTCCCCATAATACTTATTGCTTAAAAATAGTACTTTTTACTAAATTAATTTTAAAAAATATGCTATTTGTATTATTTTTTACATCATGCTATAATACCTATGTCGAAAGACAGCATATAGAAAGCAAATGGAAAAGAGCATCAGTTGCCGCTGATGCTCTTTAACTTTTTTGGAAGTTTGCATATAGAAAGCTGCTTTTCAAGTGTTACTTTTTGGCTATTTTAAGACAATATAAAAAGGGATTCAAATTAATGAATCCCTCCTAAATTATTAATTTATTGCTATAAAGCTAATTATTAAATTACTTTCTAATGTAAATGGTCCTAGATTTTCAGTATTTGATATATTATTT
>JAILRQ010000030.1 GCA_024698125.1 Acholeplasmatales bacterium | reverse complement strand
ACTTGGCCACGTAAGAATTACACAAAATCTGAAACGATTATATTAGAATCAATTGACGGTATAATTATGTAATTTATTGTATTTGAAAGGGACATAATATGATAAAAATTAGTAATATAGAAAAAGTATATAATAAAGAGAGTCAGGTCAATTCATGTAAGGCCCTTTCAAATATTAATTTGAAGCTTCCAGATAAGGGACTAGTCTTTATTTCAGGAAGAAGTGGAAGTGGAAAGACCACCTTATTAAATATATTATCTGGATTAGATAAACCAACATCGGGTGAGATTATTACTAATTATAGTAGTTCTAACTTTTATTCAATGGTTTTTCAGGATTATCAATTGATTGATTATTTAACGGTTAAAGAAAATATTATGCTTGCTTCTACAACGAACGATATTTCTGCGGTTTGTGAAAAATGTCAAATATCCGACATATTAGATCATTATCCTAATCAAATATCAGGAGGGCAAAAGCAAAGAGTTGCAATTACAAGAGCAATCCTTATGAATAAACCTGTTATTTTTTGTGATGAGCCAACAGGTAATTTAGATGAAGAAAATTCAAAGATAATAGCTTCTTTATTAAAAAATGAATCAGTTAATAAACTTGTAGTAGTTGTATCTCATGATAAAGAGATATTTGAAAATGTTGCAGATGAAGTTATAGAGATTAAAAATGGCACAATCATTAATCAAATAGATGATGATTTAATACTAAATGATGAGATAAAAGTTGATGAAAAAATATTTGGACTAAAAGAAAAGACCTTTATTATTTTTAGAATTTTGAAAAAAAATATTGTAAAAAATATTTTTATGATTACATCAATGATTCTTGTGCTTTTGTTGATAATTTCATCGTTTAATATATTATGTAATAATGATTCGGTTATTAGATATAATTATTATAAAAATGATGATATTAGTCAGGTTGATTTTAAAATAAAAAGCCAAGTGTATTCTGATGAATCAAGAGCCCTTTCAACAAGTGAACAAGAGTATTATTTGGATAAATATGATTCGTTTATGTTTTATGATTATACAGTTTCTCTAAAATATGATGATAATAGAATTGAGGCTAATAGAGTTTATGTAACAAGTAACTGTCCTAAGCAATTATTATATGGTAATGGTGATATATCAGGTAATGAGATTGTTATATCAGATTATATTGCATCAAATCTTTCATCGAACCTTGAAGGTTTGATTGGACAAACAATAGGCTCTAATATGATAGTAGCCGGTATTTTTGAAACAGGGTATTTAAAAGAAGATAGAAGTAATGTTCCTGATATATTAGAAAAGCTTTATTGCTCAATTTATATGACTGAAGACAATTTTTATTCATATAATGGAGGAAAGTATTCTACATATGTGGCTATTAATGATAAGCTATATTCATCAACTATAAAAGAAAGTGATTCTAGAAAAATAGTTGCTGGTGCTTATCAAGAATTACAAAGTGGTGAGATAGCAATAGGAAAAGGAATTGCTCTTAATTATAGTGATGATATCTCATCTTTAGTCGATACGGAGATTACTATAGATTTTTCTAATAAATTAGATTTATATGATTCTTCATCACTGGGGGATATCAAATCCTATACATTTACTGTCAAATACATATTTAATACGACTTCATATTCTGATGGGAAAGAAGACTTAACTTATGATGTTGTAATGAATTCTTTAGATATGGAAAGCTATTATAGAAATTTAGCTTCTGAGTTTTATGAAAATAATGGATTATCAATAATCAATTATAGTAAAAGTGTCTTTGAAAAATTATCAAATAATGATTTTGTTGATGATACATTTATTTCATTTGAAATAGATGATTCTATTGAATGGCTTCAAACGTTAAGCTATATATTACTTGCAATTGGAATTAGCTTAACATTAATTATGGTTCTCATAATTATAAATTATGTACATAATGTTTTGGATAAAGATAAGAGATTCATGGGTGTGTTAGCATCTATTGGATTAAAAAGGAATACGATAATGCTTTTATACTATTTTGGTGTTGTAATTTTAGCGTTGATTTCTTTTGCTATTACAATGATAGCTGAAATATTTGCTATAATGCTTATTAATTCAATTATTAAAGGTATAGAATTAGCAACAGATAATATAGTTTACTATGGTATGATTGCACCAATTATATTGTTTGCTTTTATAGCAGTAGTGCTAGGGCTTGTCTATTTTATATTTTATTTAAGATTTAAGAATAAGCAAACGATAGATATTATTTATGAAAGATAAAAAAAGAGGAAGATTTATTCTTCCTCATTTTTCTTTTGTTCAATCATTTTTAATATTTCAGCCTCAAGCTCTGGAATGATATCTTCCTCTTTAATCTTTCTTATAGGCTCTCCATGCTTGAAAAGAAGAGCTTCACCATGTCCTCCTGCAACACCGATATCTGCAGTACGAGCCTCACCTGGTCCGTTTACCACACATCCCATTACGGCAACATGGATATTAGATTTTAGCTTATGTAAGAAGGCTTCAATCTCTTGAGCAATTGGAATCATGTTATACTGTGTTCTTCCACAGGTAGGACATGATGTAAGAATTGCGACATTCTTAATAAGCTTTAGATTATTTAAGATTTCCTTTGCAGCTCTTATTTCATAAATAGGATCATCTGTAAGAGATACTCTTATAGTATTTCCTATTCCTAAATCAAGTATTCTTGCGATACCGATAGAAGACTTAATAGTTCCACTAAATAGAGTACCTGCCTCAGTAATTCCTACATGTAAAGGATAATCCCATTTTTCAGATGCTAATCTATAGGCCTCTGTTGCGATATCAATATCAGATGATTTTAGTGATAATACGATATTATGGAAATCGTATTTCTCAAGTATAGATATATGATATGTTGCGGCCTCAATCATAGCCTCTGGAGTAGGTATTTGTCTATTAGGAAGTGAACCTCCATTTACTCCAATACGAATAGGAATTCTATATTCCTTACATAGCTCAACTATTTCCTTTATATCACTTTCGTTACGAATATTTCCTGGATTTAATCTTATAGCGTTAGCACCAGATTTAATTGATTCAATGGCAAGCCTTGGATCAAAGTGAATATCTGCTACAAGTGGGATATTAATGTTTTCAACGATAGTCTTTATAGCCTTAGCATCATCTATATCTAAAACACTAACTCTAATTATTTCACATCCCTCAGCCTCTAAAGCCTTGATTTGTGCTATAACCTCATCAGTTTTTGAGGTTCTAATGTTACACATTGATTGAATATATATATGATTGTTTCCACCTATATAAAGGTTTTTAAGTCTTATTGGTCTTGTGTATTCTCTTCTCATAAAAAATCACCAAATTGATTATATCATAAATAAGAGGTATTGTCCTAATATATAAAAGAAATAATTTAACAAACTTTTTTAAAATAGGTGTTGCAAACAAAGATTCGTTTTGATATAATACAAAAGGAACTAATTGATTTGATGTCTGGAGGGATATTGATGCGTGATTTAGTAAAATTAGTATGTGAAGAGTGCAAGAGCGAGAATTATTACACTGACAAGAACAAGAAGCTTAATCCTGAAAGAATTGAGTTCAAGAAGTATTGTCCTAAGTGCAAGAAGCATACAATTCATAAAGAAAAGAAGTAAGCCTTGGTGGGCTTTTTCTTTTATCTAGTGGAGGTGTCATATGGAAATAAAAAAATATACTGCAGGTGATTTTGTTACAAACACCTATGTTATAACAATTAATGGTAAATCCTTAGTTATTGATCCTACCCTTGATTTTGAGGAAATAGCAGAGGATATTAAGAAAAAGTATAATGTGGTTGGTGTTCTTATAACACATGCTCATATTGACCATCTAGATGGTATTATCTTCTTTAAGGATAAGCCTATCTATATGCCAAGGCTTGATTACCTTCATTTAAATGATGGAGGATATACACTATATGGTATGTATATGCTAAGTCTTCCATTTGACCCAAGTGAGCTTGATATCCATCTTTTAGATGACGGAAGTGTTATAGATATACTTGATGAGCCTATTAAGGTAATGCATACACCTGGTCATACTGAGGGTGGTATTATATATATTATAGATAAGGAAAGAACTATCTTTACAGGGGATACCTTATTTAGAGGCTCTATTGGTCGTACAGACTTTAGAGGAGGAAACGAAGAAGAGATCTTACATAGCATTGTAAGAATTCTAGATACCTTTAATGATGATTACAAGCTATACCCTGGTCATGGAGAAATGACTACAGTTATGCTTGAGAAGAGATATAATCAGTATTATTTATATGCTAAGAGCAAGAATATGTAGGGGAAATCTTAAGATTTCTCCTTTTTATTTTTTATAATTGGCACTTTAGACTTGACAGTGAAAAAGCATTATAATATAATATATTTGCACTTAGGAGTTTCGAGTGCAAAACCGAGGCGGTGATTCTAAATGCTAACTGACAGACAAAAGTTAATTTTAAAGGCCATAATCGAGGAATACATCGAGACTAATGAGCCAGTAGGTAGTAAGGTTTTAACAGATAAGCCATTCCTTAATTTTTCAAGTGCTACATTAAGATATGATATGCAGTCGCTTGAGGAGGATGGATATCTTGAAAAGACACATACCTCTTCAGGAAGAGTACCTTCACAAAAGGGGTATAGCTTTTATGTAGAGAATCTTATTACTCGTGATGATTCAATTCAAGAATTCTTTAAGGAATTTGATGAAGCATTTGCTGATAAGTATCAATCACGAGATGATACCTTAAAGAAGGTAGTTGACCTACTTAGTGCAAAAACAGGTTATATGGCAGTGCTTAATGGTTCATCTGCCAATTATGCATTAGTTAAGAAGCTTGAGATTGTACCTCTTGGAAGAAATAAAGCGTTACTGCTTGCGATTACTTCTAATGGTGCAGTACAAAATCAGCTAATTGACGTACCTGAATATTTTAAGATGGATGATCTTGTAAGACTTATTGATATGTTTGATAATGCGATGTATGATAAGCCAGTATTTGAAATTAGAGAAACACTTACTAAGGAAGCTATGAAGCCTAGAATTAGACAAATGGTAGACTTTAGGGATGATGTATTAAACTTCATCATTAAGTGCTTTGCTAGATTCCAAAATGCTGATTTCGTAATGTCTGGATTATCAAAGATGTTTGAGCAGCCAGAGTTCCATGAGTTTGGTAATATGCAGCGTTTCGTTGATATGCTAGATTCTAATATCCTACCTCAGGTATTAAAGGAAACTGGTAAGGGTCTTACAATAAGAATTGGAACAGATAATGCGAACGATAGCTTAAGCGCTTGTTCAATTATTTCTATTCCATATTATATAAATGATCAAGCTTATGGATCTCTTGCAATTATAGGACCTGTAAGAATGAAGTATCGTACTGTAATTCCTACACTTGAATATGTTGCGAAGAGCATGTCAAAGCTTTATAAGTAAAGGAGTTTTGTAAAGTGGATAACAAGGAAGAAAAACTTGACGAGACTAAAGAAAAAGAAGTCGAGGATTTAAAGAACGAAGATGTAGACGCAACTGATGCTCCACAGGAGGAAGCAGCTGAGGCTACAGCTGATGCTGAAGCTTCTAAGCCTAAGGATCCTAAGAAGGATACAAAGAAGGCTAAGAAGGATGAGATTGCAAAGCTTAAGGAGGAAATTGAAAAGCTTAAGAATGATAACCTAAAGCTTAGAGAGGACTATCTAAGAGGCCTTGCAGATATGGAAAATACTAAGAGAAGACTTAATGAGGATGTGTTAAAGCAAAAGAAGTATGCTTCTCAGGGTCTTGTTGAAAGCCTAGTAACTCCAGTAGATATGCTTGATAAGGTAGCAAGCATGGAGACTGAGAGCCCAGAGCTTCAAAACTTCTTAGTAGGATTTAAAATGATATCAAAGCAGCTAATTGATATACTTGAGGCCGATGGTCTTAAGGAAATAGATGCCAAGGGAAAGCCATTTGATGCGAACTTCCATCATGCTATTGAAAAGGAGCATGTTGATGGAGTTGAACCAAATGTAGTTCTTGAGGTAAAGCAAGCAGGTTATATGTATAAGGATAGATTATTAAGACCTGCAATGGTAAAAGTAAGCGAATAATAAAAAGGAGATAGATTAATTATGTCAAAAATTATTGGTATTGATTTAGGAACAACAAATTCATGCGTATGTGTTATGGAAGGACAAGAGTCTAAGGTTATTGCTAACCCAGAAGGAGCTCGTACTACTCCATCTGTTGTAGCATTCAAGGGTGATGAAATCATCGTTGGTGAGGCTGCAAAGCGTCAAGCAATCACTAACCCTAACACTGTTATTTCAATTAAGAGACACATGGGAGAGGATACTTACCGTGTTGATGTAAACGGAAAGAAGTATACTCCACAACAAATCTCTGCAATGATCCTTCAAAACTTAAAGGCAACTGCAGAGGCATATCTTGGTGAGAAGGTAACTGAGGCAGTTATCACTGTACCAGCATACTTCAATGATGCACAACGTCAAGCAACTAAGGATGCAGGAAAGATTGCAGGACTTGAGGTAAAGAGAATTATCAACGAGCCAACTGCTGCAGCACTTGCATATGGAATTGATAAGCAGGATAAGGAGCAAACAGTTCTAGTATTCGACCTAGGAGGAGGAACATTCGATGTTTCTATTCTAGACCTTGCTGATGGAACATTCGAGGTTAAGTCAACTGCTGGAGATACACATCTAGGAGGAGACGACTTTGACCAAAAGGTTATTGATTGGCTAGTTGAGGGATTCAAGAAGGAGAACTCAGTTGACCTATCTAAGGATAAGATGGCACTTCAAAGATTAAAGGATGCAGCTGAAAAGGCTAAGAAGGATCTATCAGGAGTTACAACTACTGAGATTTCATTACCATTCATTTCTATGGGAGCTGCAGGACCATTACACTTAAATACAACACTTACACGTGCTAAGTTCGAGGATTTAACTCGTGACCTAGTTCAAAAGTGCTTAGGACCAGTTAAGAGAGCTATGTCTGATGCAGGTCTTACTGCAAATGACATTGACCAGGTATTACTAGTTGGAGGATCAACTCGTATCCCTGCTGTTCAAGAGCTAGTTAAGAATGAGCTTGGAAAGCAACCTAACAAGTCTGTTAACCCAGATGAGGCTGTAGCCTTAGGAGCTGCAATTCAAGGAGGAGTTTTAAGTGGAGATGTTAAGGACGTATTATTACTAGACGTTACACCACTTTCACTAGGAATTGAGACTTTAGGAGGAGTATTTACTAAGCTAATCGATAGAAATACTACTATTCCAACTCAAAAGTCACAGGTATTCTCAACTGCTGCTGACAACCAACCAGCTGTAGACATTCATGTTCTTCAAGGAGAGCGTCCAATGGCTGCAGATAACAAGACATTAGGAAGATTCCAATTAAATGATATACCACCTGCACCAAGAGGAGTTCCTCAAATCGAGGTTAAGTTTGATATCGATGCAAATGGTATCGTTAATGTATCAGCTAAGGATCTAGGAACTGGTAAGGAGCAAAAGATTTCTATTACTAACTCAGGATCATTATCTGAGGATGAGATCAATAAGATGGTTCAAGAGGCAGCTGCTAATGCAGAGGCTGATAAGAAGCGTAAGGAAGAGGCAGACACAATTAATGAGGCTTCTCAATTAATCTTCCAAGTAGAGAAGACTGTAAATGATCTAAAGGATGTTACAGAGGATGAGAAGAACCAAATCAATGCTGCTAAGGAAGACCTACAAAAGGCAATCGACGCTAAGGATGTTGAGCAAATCAAGGCTAAGAAGCAAGTTCTTGAGCAAGCAGCTCAAGGTGTTGCACAGCGTGCATACCAACAAGCTCAAGGTCAAGCTCAACCAGGTGCTGATCAACAATCAGATAAGAAGGATGACAACACAGTTGATGCAGACTTCTCTGATGTTAACTAATAAATAATTTGAAAAATATTTAAGTAAGGGCCTAATAAGCCCTTACGTTTTAATAACGGGGTGCTATTATGGCAGATAAAAAGGATTACTATGAAACACTTGGTGTCTCAAAAAGCGCAAGTGCAGATGAAATTAAAAAGGCATATAGATCTCTTGCAAAAAAATACCATCCAGATGTAAATAAGGAGCCAGGTGCTGAGGAGAAGTTTAAGGAAATTAATGAGGCTTACTCAGTATTAAGCGACGAAACAAAGCGTAAGAACTATGATACATATGGAAATGCAGATGGACCTGCTGGATTTGGTGGTCAAGGCTTCGGTGGTGGAGCTGGATTTGAGGGATTTGGTGGATTTGAGGATATCTTCTCATCATTCTTTGGTGGAGGAGCAAGAACTCAAAGACAATCAAATAACCGTGGTTCAGATCTAGAAAAGAGCATGACTATTACATTCGAGGAGGCTGTATTTGGAGCTACTAAGACAGTAAGAGTTACTGTTGAGGAGGATTGTCCTACATGTGGTGGTACAGGTGCATATTCTAAGAATGATATTCACACTTGCTCAAAGTGTGGTGGACAGGGTTATGTCTTTGTAAATCAAAGAACATTCTTCGGAACTGCACGTTCACAGGTAGTTTGTCCTACATGTGGTGGACGTGGACAGCAAATTGATAAGAAGTGTACAAACTGTGGAGGTTCTGGAAGAGTTAAACGTACTAAGGATGTAGAGCTTAAGATTCCTGCAGGAATTGATGAGGGAATGACACTACGTATGGCTGGATATGGTCAAGGTGGTAAGGATGGTGGAGAGAATGGAGATTTATTCATTCAAATCCATGTTACTCCTCATAAGTTCTTTAAGCGTGAGGGAAGCGATATAATCCTTACAGTTCCAATTAGCTTTACTCAAGCAGCATTAGGAGATTCAATCGATGTACCAACAATTGATGGAACATCTACAATGAAGATCCCTGCTGGAACTCAAAGTGGAACTAAGTTCCGTCTAAGAGGAAAGGGAGTAAAGAGTGTAAGATCATCTACAAGAGGAGATCAATATGTAATTGTTAATATTGAGACTCCAACTAACCTTTCTAAGGACGAAAAGGATTTATTCGAGAAGCTTGCCAATGTAGAAAAGAAGGAAAAGAAATCTGCATGGGAGAAGTTTAAGGATTTATTCACTAAAAAGTAAGATAGAAGAGCTTGTGAAAGCTCTTTTATTTTATATATTTCTTTTGTAAAATAAATATGATATAATCTATTTAGATTATTTATTGGAGGATTTTTTTATGCAAGAAGAAACAGTTGAATTAGAAGAGCTTCACATTGAAGATGCGAACACTAAGGTTAAGAAGGAATATGAGAAGATCTTAATCCGTGAGCAAAATAGACAAAAGAATGTAAAGGCTCAAAACCTAGTAAAGCTAGGATGCTTCGAGCAAAAGGAAGAGAAGAGTGTTGATTTCTCAGTTCTTGATAAGATCACATATGAGAAGCAATATCAAAAGGTTTATGATTTATATGAAGATAGAGATGGAAATTTGATGTACATCTACGCTAAGACTGAAGGAGAATCTGCAAAGCCTTATGCATATGACGTAATCTATATTGAAACATTATCTGATGAGGACTATAAGAAGATTTATAAGGCAAGTACTTTTGAGGGAGCTGCACTTGCAAGAGGATTATACATCACTACATTTGTAATGTGGATTGTATCAATCGTTATCACATTATCAATCATTATCTACTATCTAGCATCAGGAGATTATGATTTCATTAACGTATTAATTAACTCAATTTCTTACTTATTCTTTATTGCAATTATAACAGCATTACTTGCAATCACTGACGTATCATACAGAAAGTATATTGGTAAGTAATATTGCAAAAATATTTCGTATCTGATGAGGATTTTAAGCTAAACCAAATAACTGGTGAGGATTGTCATCACATTAAAAATGTAATGAGATGTAAGCCAGGAGATGAAATAATTGTTTCAAATGAAACAGAAGAGGTAATTGCTACAATCACATCAATCGAAACAAATATTGTAAGGTATGAAGCTAAAATGGCAATTCAGAATAATAGTGAATTGCCGTTTTTTATTGATTTATACCAGGGATACCCAAAGGGAGATAAGCTTGAGGATATAATCAAGCACTCAACAGAGCTTGGGGTATCAAGCATTTATGCTGTAATAATGAAGAGAAGCTTATTTAAGCTTGATAGTAAGAAAAAGGAATCTAAGCTAGAGAGATTCCAAAAAATAGCCAAGGAGGCTTCAGAGCAATCTCATAGAAGGCGCCTTGCTAGAGTTAAGGATATAATTGAATTAAAGAAAATTGATTTCTCCAATTACGATAAATTAATCATTTGCTATGAGGAGGATGCCAAGGATGGAGAGGCATCTAACTTTAAGCAAATAATAAAATCTCTAAAGCCAAACGATAGGGTCGCAGTACTTGTAGGACCTGAGGGTGGAATAGATGATAGTGAAATCACATATCTTAAGAGCAAGGGATTTATTTCTTGTGGTCTTGGACCAAGAATACTTAGAACTGAGACTGCAAGTATGTATGTATTATCATCAATAAGCTATGAATGGGAGCTGAAATAATGGCTGATATTGCCTTTATAACACTTGGATGTAAAGTTAATACCTACGAATCAAATGCCATAATGGATAAGTTTATAGCATTAGGGCACAAAATAGTTGATGCCAATAGTGTAGCAGATGTATATATTATAAATACATGTGCTGTAACTAATATGGCAGATAGAAAATCTCGTAAAATGATTCGTCATGCAAGAAGGCTTAATCCAAATGCTTGTATATGCGCAATGGGATGCTTTATTCAGACTAATAAGGATGCTATAAATATAAGTGAGGCTGATATATTACTTGGTAATAGTAATAAGGGTCTTGCGGTAGAAAAGGTTTTAGAGTTTTTAGAAAACCATAAGAGATTTGTAGAAATTAAGGATTTGAGTAAGGAAAAGAGCTATGAGAATCTTAGAGCTACAGAATTTGATCAAACAAGAGCATTCATTAAAATAGAGGATGGATGTCAAAACTTCTGCTCATATTGTATAATTCCTTATGCAAGAGGAATGGTTAGAAGTAAGCCAATTGATGAATGTATATCTGAAATAAAGGAAATAGCCTCTAATGGCTATCTAGAGCTTGTGTTTACAGGAATAGATACTGGAAAGTATTATTCAAATGGAGCAAGGCTATCTGATTTAATTAAGCGAATTAAAAAAGAGGTACCAGAAATAAAAAGAATAAGATTATCATCAGTTGAAATTAATTCAATTGATGATGAAATTATTAAGCTTATGAAGGATGATGAATTAATCGCTGATCAAATACATCTACCTATTCAAAGTGGATGTGATAAGATTCTAAAGCTTATGAATAGACATTATGATGTTAAAGCCTTTGAGGAGCATATAAGAAAAATAAGAGAGGCAAGACCTGATATTTCTATATCAACAGATGTTATTGTAGGCTTCCCTTATGAAACAGATGAGGACTTTAATGAGACAGTAGAGACTATAAAGCGTATAGGCTTTAGTGAGCTTAATGTTTTCCCATATTCTAAAAGAGAGGGTACACCTGCAGCAAAAATGCCACAGGTGGCAGATGATATAAAAAAGAAGAGAGTACAAATACTATTAGACCTATCTAAGCAATTATCGCTAGATTATGCTAAAAGATTTAAGGGCAAGGTGGTATCAGTAATATTTGAAAATCATCCTGGTAAATCATTTATAAAGGGACACTCTTCAAATTATTTATTTGTAGAAGCACGCTATGATGAAAAATATATTCATAAGATGTGTGATGTTAAAATAATTGATGTTGGTACAAATGCAATATTTGGCGAAATCATCGAATAAAACGCAAAAAATAATATTTTTGAATTTTGGTATTTACAAATAAAATTGTTATTGGTATAATATGAAAGGACTGTTAAGATCGGAAGGAGGCAGGGATGTATGCCTAAAACAGTAGTACGTGATAAGGAAAATATTGAAGATACACTACGTCGTTTCAAGCGTGATGTAGCAAGATCAGGTAACTTACAAGAAGCTAAGAACCGTCAATATTACTTAAAGCCTTCTGATGTTCGCAAGCAAAAGAAACAAGAGGCTCGCAAGAGATTTAAGTAAGAGATTTAAGCCATCAAATGATGGCTTTTATTTTTTTTTAGTAAAAACCACCCTTTCCTTACTATAACTTATAATGGGGTGGTAAAAATGATTTGTCTTATTTGTAAAAGAGCATTCGTGATAAATAGAGGAATAAAGGATTTATTTGAAAAGCAAAGGTACTTTATCTGTGATAAATGCTATAGGGAACACCCTATATCATTAGAATATAATAAGATACCATTAGATGATAATTATTATTTAAATGTTATAAGCCTTCTATCAGATAATAATAATTCATATTATCTAGCGTATCTTAATGAATACTCACAGGTTGTAGAAAGATATTTAAATAGAAGCATACTTTTATTTGATAAGTTTTACCTTTCCAAGCGTAATTTAAATATCATAAATACGATTGCAAAATTAGAAAGATGCAATATCTTTGTCATTTGTTTTAAATTCATTATCAATTAGCCCTTGTAATCTTGTAAATTTAGGAATTATAAGTTATAATATAGATGAGCAAAGAGAGGCTCAAAAATATTAATAGGAACCATAGGGTTTCATGGAAATGAGGGATTTATTATGAAAGTAGAAGTTGTAGGAAAGAATGGATTTAATCCAACTAAGGCAAATGAAGAGTTTGCTGCTAAGAAGCTAGAGAAGCTTCAAGGATACTTCAACAAGGAGTTAAATGCAAGAGTAGTATGCAAGGTTTACAACGACCATCACAAGGTTGAGGTAACAATTCCTACTAAGAATCTTACTTTACGTGCAGAGTCTAATGGAGAAGATTTATATAGCGCAATCGATGCTGCAATCGATAAGCTAATTGCACAAATTAGAAAGTATAAGACAAGAATTAACGACAAGTCTGATAAGGAAGGAATCAAGGAAGCATTCGCTAACCCTGATCTAGACCTAGAGGCTTTAGATAAGGAAATGAAGGCAGCTCAATTAGTTCGTAACAAGGAGGTTGAGCTAACTCCAATGACTCTTGAGGAAGCAATGACTCAAATGGAGTTAACTGGACATGACTTCTTCGTATACCTTGATAAGGAAAGTGGAAGAACAAATGTTCTATACATCCGTGAGGATGGAGATTACGCAGTAATCGAGACTAAGTAATATTTAAAAATTACGAAGGCCATACTAAAATTGGTATGGCCTTTGTTTTTTATGGTGATAATATGGAATGGAAGGACTTTTTAAAGGAAGAGGCTAAAAAGGATTATTATAAGCCTTTAATGGATTTTGTTGATAGTGAATATAAAAATTATACATGCTTTCCTAAAAAGGAAAACCTATTTAATGCTTATAATACAGAATATGATGATGTAAGATGCGTTATTTTAGGTCAGGATCCCTATATTAATGAGGGGGAAGCACATGGGTATGCGTTTAGTGTCTATGATCATCACCTAACTCCATCCTTAAGAAATATTTATAAGGAAATGGCGGATGATTTAGGGTCTGATGTAGATATGGATGGTGATATCTCATATCTTGCAGGTGATGGTGTAATGCTATTAAACACAATACTTAGTGTAAGAAGTGGTGAGTCTATGTCTCATAAGGGACATGGATGGGAAATACTTACAGATAATACAATCAAGGCTTTAAATAATAGAGAAAAGCCTATGGTATTTATTTTGTGGGGAAATCCAGCTCGTAAGAAAAAGGAGCTTATCACAAACCCTATACATTTAGTTATAGAGTCTAGCCATCCATCTCCACTTGGAGCTTCTAAAAGCTTCTTTGGATCAAAGCCTTTTTCTAGGTGTAATGACTTTTTAGTTAAAAATGGATTGAAGCCTATAAATTGGGTAAAAAATAAAAGAGATTTATTTAATATTTAATGATATAATTTTTTTAGGTGATAGTATGAAGGTAAGAGTAATTGGAGCAGGTCTTGCAGGATGCGAGGCGGCATATTATTTATTAAAATGTGGATATGAGGTTGAGCTTTGTGAAATGAGACCAAAGAAGATGACTCCAGCACATAAGACAGCAGGGTTTGCTGAGCTTGTATGCTCTAACTCACTTCGTGCTGATTCCTTAGAAAATGCCTGTGGTATTTTAAAGAAGGAAATGGAGGAGTTTGACTCTATAGTTATTAAGAGTGCAAGACTAAACCATGTTGAGGCTGGTGGAGCACTTGCTGTAGATAGAGTAACATTCTCTAAATATATTGAGGATACCTTAAAGGGATTTGATGGTCTTACAATTAATGAAGCAGAGGTTACAGAAATTGATGATTCAATTCCTACAATAATTGCGACAGGACCTCTTACATCAGATGCCCTATCTAAGGATATTATTAATAGATTTGGTTTTAATGAGTTTCATTTCTATGATGCGGCTGCGCCAATAGTACTTGCTGATACAATTGACTATGATAAGGTTTATTTAAAGTCTAGATATGATAAGGGTGTCGCATCATATTATAACTGTCCTATGACTAAGGAGGAGTTTGATAGATTCTATGACGCCTTAGTTACAGCAGAGGGGGTTATACCTCATGACTTTGAGAAGGATGATAATAAGAATACTAATAATCCTAATGATGAGGTTAAGGTATTTGAGGGATGTATGCCAGTAGAGATTATGGCAAAGCGTGGAAGAGATACACTGCTTTTTGGACCATTAAAGCCTGTAGGTCTTGAAAAGCCAGATGGAACAAAGCCATATGCCGTAGTTCAGCTTCGTCAGGATGATGCAGCTAAGACTATGTATAATCTTGTAGGATTCCAAACACATCTTAAATGGCCAGAGCAAAAAAGAGTATTCTCTATGATTCCAGGATTAGAGAATGCAACCTTTGTAAAATATGGAGTAATGCATAGAAACTCATTTATAAATGCTCCGGCAATCCTAAATGAGGGAATGCAGGCTAAGGCTATGCCAAATATATTCTTTGCAGGACAGCTTTCAGGTGTTGAGGGATATGTTGAAAGTGCAGCATCAGGAATTGTTGCAGCTATCAACATGGACCGTTATTTAAAGGGTAAGGATTTATATTATTTCTCAGCGAAGACTATAATTGGTTCAATGATTCATTATATAACTCACGCATCAGTTGAAGGCTTCCAGCCAATGAATGCGAACTTTGGTATAGTTGAGGATCTTGATTTTAAGCATAAGAAGAAGGATCGTAAGATGCTTTATGCTAATCGTGCATTAGAGGAGATTAAAAAGGCAAAGGAGTGGTTAGATGAAAACTAATGATGAGGCTATAGATTCCTTCAAGGAATATCTAGAGTCAATAAAGGGTTATTCACCATACACTGTTGTTGCCTATATTAATGATATAAATGAGTTTAAAAACTTTATTGTATCTGAAAAGATGGCTCGTGATTTATTGCATATAAGTGAAAGAGTTTGTAAGAATTATCATGCATCCTTAAACCAAAGTGGAGAGAAGGCAACTACAGTTAATCGTAAGATGTCATCATTAAGATCATTTTATAGCTATCTTATGCGTGAGCATGAGGTTGATATAAACTATTTTGATGAGATATCTGGTGATAAGATTGAAAAAAGATTGCCTAAGGTTT
Source organism: Acholeplasmatales bacterium (assembly GCA_024698125.1). GTDB lineage: Bacteria > Bacillota_I > Bacilli_A > Acholeplasmatales > Anaeroplasmataceae > UBA3206. Next base: position 8,720 of record JAILRQ010000030.1, on the reverse strand, counting down.
TAAAGCATGATGAAATTATGCTTATGATAAACTCTATTGATAAGAATACACCATTAGGATTTAGAAATTATTGCCTTATTAAAACAATGTATGGTACAGGGCTTCGTGTATCTGAGCTTTGTAGCCTTGAGATTAAGGATATTGATTTTTCAAGAGAGGCTATAAGGGTAAGAGGTGGTAAGGGTAATAAGGATAGAGATGTCTTACTTTACCAGAGGCTTCTTGTTGATTTAAAGCACTATATTAATAATGAGCGTATTACTCTTTTATCAAAGGGTCATGATGCAAATCTTAGAATATTATTTCTAAATAAAAATGGAGGAGCCTTAACTCCTAGAGGGGTTAGAGTTATTTTAAATAGCATTATTACTAAAATGGGAGAAACATTTAAAATAACTCCACATATGCTACGCCATAGCTTTGCTTCAGCAATGCTTAATAACGGAGCAGATCTTCGTACAGTACAGGAGCTATTAGGGCATGAGAATTTATCTACAACTCAGATATATACTCATGTGTCAGAGGAAAAATTAAAGGCTGCATACAATGAAGCCTTTCCTAGAATTAAAAAATAGTAGATTTTTAATATTTTATATGATATAATACGTGCGTATTTTATGAAAAAATGATTGGAGATACGAATATGAAAAAGCAATTATTAATCGCTGGTCTAGGACTTGTTGGTATTGTAAGCCTTGCTTCATGTACAACATCAAATTCAGGTGATGATCTTCCTGATACATCATCTAAGGAGACAGCAACTTATATTAATTATATACAGGATAAGATTACTTTTAATGAGACAGCTATGAATGCAGATTCAATTGATGCTGATAGTGCTCACTATGAGGTATTCCTTCCAACTGATTTATCAGCTTCAGTTAGAATGACTGTAGCTAACGCTCAAGCATATACAAAGAAGAGCAAGGGAATCTATGCTAACTATATAGCATTAGAGGATTCTTGGGATGATGACAATCTTGACGATATCTTAAATATTTTAGTAACTGATGAGTCACTAGGAGTATTTAGCGAGGTTTCAACTAAGGTTGATACACCAGATGGATATTTTGATACTGAGGCTTCAACAAGAAGACTTGCAACTACATATATTCCTCTACAGGTTAACTATGTAGGAAATAGTGATGTTGATGACGATGTATATTCTTATGTATTTGCACCAACCTATTCAGTACTTACAACACTTGTAAATGATGTACTTGCTGATGAAACTGCGCAGCAATATAATAGTGATGAATATTTAATCACATTTGCAGATTAATAGGCTTGCCTTTGGCAGGCCTTTTATTTTTTTAAATTCTTCCTATTGAATTAATTTTTTTACTATGCTATAATGACAAAGGCATTAAAATACACATGTGACTGGAGTGGGCCGTCTAGTGCACTATTAATTTAGTGTGGAGGCTACACGTAGAAGGTTGCAGAGGCTAAAAAACAAAACAAAATGGAGGAATTTAAAAATGTCAGTAGTTTCAATGAAACAATTATTAGAGTCTGGTGTTCATTTCGGACACGCAACTCGTAGATGGAACCCTAAGATGAAGAAGTACATCTACACATCAAGAAATGGTATTTATATCATTGACTTACAAAAGACTGCAGATCAAATCGAGAAGGCATATGCAGCATTACTTGAGATCGTTAAGAACGAGGGTAAGGTTCTATTTGTAGGTACTAAGAAGCAAGCTCAAGAGGCAGTTAAGGAGGAAGCTGAGCGTTGTGGACATTACTATGTTAACAACCGTTGGCTAGGAGGAACTTTAACTAACTTCAGAACAATCAAGAAGAGAGTTGCTAGATTAAATCAATTATATAAGATGGAAGAGGACGGAATCTTCGATGCTTTAACTAAGAAGGAAGTTGCTAAGTTAAAGGACGAGAGAGAAAAGCTTGAGAAGAACCTTGGAGGAATCAAGGAAATGAAGAGCTTACCAGATGCTTTATTCATCGTTGACCCTCGTAAGGAGCACAATGCTATCTTAGAGGCTCGTAAGTTAAATATCCCTGTATTCGGAATTGTAGATACTAACTGTGATCCAGATGATGTTGATTACGTTATCCCTGCAAATGACGATGCAATTCGTGCTGTAAAGCTTGTAACTTGGGTTATGACTAACGCTGTTATCGAGGCTCAAGGTGGAGTTGTTGAGAAGTTCGAAGAGGAAAATGTTAACCTAGGAGAGGAAATCTCTAAGGAAGACAATAACAATAAGAAGGGTGATCGTCCTGAGCGTAAGTTCAATAAGGATAGAAAGCCATTCAATAAGGATGGAAAGAAGCCTTATAACAAGAAGCCTGCACAAAAGGCTGCACCTGCAGAGAATGCAGATAAGACAAACGCATAATAATTACATATAGGAGGATCTAAAATGGAAGGTAAAGTTACACCAGCGTTAATTAAGGAATTACGTGATAGAACTGCTGCCGGAATGCTTGACTGCAAGAAGGCTCTAGAGGCATGCGAGTGCGATATGGACAAGGCAATTGACTGGTTACGTGAGAAGGGAATTACAAAGGCTGCTAAGAAGGCTGACCGTGTTGCTGCTGAGGGATTATGCTCATATGCAGTAAATGGTAACGATGTAGTTCTTTATGAGTTAAACTCAGAGACTGACTTCGTTGCACAAAACGACAAGTTCTTAGCATTATTAGATAAGGTAGGAACTATCTTAGCTAATTCATCAGTATCTAATACTGAGGATGCTTTAAAGCTTGATGTAAATGGTAAGGATCTTGCTACTGTTATCCTTGAGGATTCATCAGTTATCGGAGAGAAGATTTCTTTAAGAAATGTTCAAAGATTAACTAAGGCTGATAACCAAGTATTCGGTGCTTACAAGCACAATGGTGGAAACATCGTTGTTGTTGACATCGTTGAGGGATCAGATGTTGTAGCTAAGGACGTTGCTATGCACGTTGCTGCTATGGCTCCTAAGTACGTATCAAGAGAAGAGATTCCTGCTGACGTTATCGAGCATGAGAAGTCAGTTATTCTAGCTGAGGCATTAAACGAGAACGCAAAGGCTGCTAAACCAAAGCCAGAGCAAATCGTTGCTAAGATGGTAGAAGGAAGATTAAATAAGGAACTTAAGGAAGTTTGCTTACTAGATCAAGCATTCGTAAAGAACCAAGACCAAACTGTTGGAGAGTATGCTAAGGCCAACGGAACAACTGTTTGCAAGTTTGTTCGTCTAAAGGTTGGAGAGGGAATCGAAAAGGTAGTAGTAGATTTCGCTGCAGAAGTAGCTGCTCAAGCAGGATTAAACAAGTAATTAAAATTAGAGGAGCTATTTGCTCCTCTTTTTGTTATAATATAAGTATAGGACGGTGTTAAAACATGTATAAAAGAGTTTTATTAAAGCTTAGTGGAGAAGCCTTAAAGGGTGAAACATCATTTGGTATTGATACACCAACTGTTAAGTCAATAGCTTTACAAATCAAGGATGTTTGGGAGCTTGGTGTTGAAGTAGGTATCGTTGTTGGTGGTGGAAATATCTGGAGAGGTAAAACAGCTTCAGAGCTTGGAATGGAAAGAGCTCAAGCAGATTATATGGGAATGCTTGCGACAGTGATGAATGCACTAGCTGTTCAAGAGGCTTTAGAGAAGATTGATGTTCCTACTAGAGTTTTATCAGCACTTGATATTCAAGAGGTAGCTGAGCCATATATTCGTAGACGTGCAATTAGACACTTAGAGAAGAAGAGAGTTTGTATTTTTGCTGGAGGAATTGGTTCACCATATTTCTCAACAGATACTGCATCTGTTCTTCGTGCAACTGAAATTGGTGCCGAGCTTGTACTTATGGCTAAGAATGGAACTGAGGGTGTTTATGATAGTGACCCTAGAAAGAATCCAAATGCTAAGATGTTCGAGCATTTAACATTCTCAAAGATTTTAAATGAGAAGCTTGGAGTAATGGATATGACAGCGGCTACATTATGCCGTGATAATAACCTTAAGGCTATTGTTTTCAATATGAATAAGGAAGGAAACATTATTAAGGCCGTTAAGGGTGAAAAGATTGGAACTCTTGTTTCAGAAGAGTAATTTAGGAGGAAAAGAATTATGCCAGATATGATTTTATTAGAAGCAGAAGAGAATATGGACAAGGCTATTACATCTCTTCAAAGAGAGTTTGCGACAGTTAGAACTGGACGTGCAAACCCTGCTATGCTTGATGTAATTATGGTTGAGTACTATGGAGTGCCTACTCCAGTACGTCAGGTTGGAGCTATTACAGTTCCTGAAGGAAACCAAATCTATATTAAGCCTTATGACAAGTCAATCCTTAAGGAAATCGAGAAGGCTATTAACGCTTCTAACCTAGGACTTACTCCTCAAAATGATGGACAAGGAATTCGTTTAGTAATTCCACCAATGACTGAGGAAAGAAGAAAGATGCTAGTTAAGGAAGTTGCTAAGATGGAGGAGAACGCTAAGGTTATGGTTCGTAACTGCAGACGTGACGCCAATGAGGCATTAAAGAAGCTTGAGCTACCTGAGGATACTGAAAAGGGATATTTAGAGGATGTTCAAAAGCTTACTGATAAGAAGATCGCTGAGGTTGAGGCAGTAACTGCTGAAAAGGAAAAGGATCTAATGACTATCTAGTCTTAAAATCACCCTACTAGGGTGATTTTTTTTATTCAATTGAAAATTATTATACAATATTGTATAATGTAGGAGTATTTAGTTAGGAGTGAGCTTTTATGGAGTTAGATATGAATAATATCCCACAACATATTGCTATCATATTAGATGGAAATGGAAGATGGGCAAAATCACATGGAAAGCCACGTTTTTTCGGACATAGAGAGGGAGCAAGAAACATTGCAACTGTCTGCAAGGCAGCTTCTGAGCTTGGAGTAAAGGCTCTTACCGTTTATTGCTTTTCAACTGAGAATTGGAAAAGACCAGAGGCAGAGGTTAATTATTTAATGACTATGCCTGTTAAATATTATAAAAAATATAAGGCTAAAATATTAGAGGCTGGATACAAAATCCGTTTTGCTGGTAGAAGAAATGTAATACCAAAGCCATTACTTGCTGTAATGGAGGAGGTTGAAAGAGAAACTGCTTCAAATGAAGGGTTTACATTAACTATCTGCTTTGATTATGGATCATATGAGGAGCTTACAACTGCAACAAAGCATATTGCATCTCTTGTAGCAGAAGGAAAGCTTACAGTAGATGAGATTACACCTTCTTTAATAGAGTCAAATTTATACACAGCAGGTCTTCCTAAGCTTGATTTACTAATTCGTACATCAGGTGAGCAAAGAATAAGTAATTTCTTACTTTGGCAGCTAGGATACGCTGAGCTATATTTTACAGATACATATTGGCCTGACTTCCACAAGGAAGAGCTTATAAAGGCTATTTACGATTTCCAACACCGTAATAGAAGATTCGGTGGATTAAAGGAGGCAAAATAATGCTAAAGAGACTATTAACAGGTGCCGTTATCCTTGCAATATATGTACCACTTCTTGTAGTAAAGGAGCTATACCCATTATTTCAAATTTTAATGATGGGACTTGCAGGATTCGCATCTTATGAAATGATTAAGCTATTTGAGCATAGACATAAGTTCCCAAGGCTTGTAAAGGTAATTATTATTATCTCAACAATTCTATTGTACTGGCAGTTTATATCAGATTATGATAGTGATACTATTGCAGCTACAGTTACAACAAACCTAAATATTAAGATTGGATTCATTCCAACCCTACTTATTATAGTAATTATCTTCCTAGGGCTTATGGTAGCCTATGATGACTTTAATGGAGCATCAATTGGAAGAGCATTAACTACAATCCTTTATACATCACTTGGATTTGGAACTCTAACATTACTTAGAGCTACAGGACTTGAGTATGTATTATACCTTTATATTATAACAATGCTAACAGATACATTTGCTTATGTATTTGGTAGACTATTTGGAAAGCATAAGATGTCACCAAAAATATCTCCTAAGAAAACATGGGAGGGAGCAATTGGTGGTACAATTACTGCATGTATTGTTGCAGTAGCATTTGCCTTCCTATATAACAAGTGCTTATCTAATCCAGATTATCATGATAATTTCTGTATATTTAATAATAATAACACTTACATGGCATTCTTTAGCAAGTTCAATCATGTACAGGCTGTATGCTTTGTAGTATTTATTACAATTATTGGATCTATTATGGGTCAAATTGGAGATTTAGTAGCTTCAAAGTTTAAGAGAACATATGAGGTAAAGGATTTCTCAGATATCTTCCCAGGACATGGAGGAGTACTTGATAGATTTGATTCTGCAATATATTGTGGAATGTTCTTATGGGGATTATTCCTAATATTTAATAATATTGTTGCAATCTTAGTATAGGAGAAATATAAATGAAGGATTTATACTTACTTGGATCAACAGGATCCATCGGCTCTCAAACACTTGATATTGTAAGAGCCAATAAGGATAAATTTAATATTAAAGCTATGAGTATGGGAAGAGATTTGAAGAAATCTCTTTCTTTAATAGAGGAGTTCAAGCCAGAGCTTGTTTGCTTTAGAGAAAGGTGCGATGTCTCTCTTTCCTATAGCCCTAAAATTGTTTATGGTGATGAAGGACTTTTAGAGGTCGCATCATATAAAACAAAAAATCAAGGGCTTGTTGTAAATGCCCTTGTTGGGCATGCAGGACTAAAGCCTACAATAGAGGCTATTAAAGCTGGAAATGATGTAGCTCTAGCTAATAAGGAAACTCTTGTTATGGCAGGATTTATTGTTATGCCACTAGCTCGTAAGATGGGAGTGCATATTTTCCCAATTGATTCTGAGCATAGTGCTATTTGGCAATGTATTCGTGGTGAAAAGCACGAGGACATTAAATCACTTATTATTACTGCCTCTGGAGGATCATTTAGAGATAAGAGCAGAGAAGAGCTTTTAAATGTTACCCTAGAGGATGCCTTAAATCATCCAAACTGGAGTATGGGTAAAAAGATTACTATTGATAGTGCTACTATGATGAATAAGGGCTTTGAGGTTATTGAGGCTCACTATTTATTTGATATAGCACCAGAAAATATAAAGACTATACTTCATAGACAGTCAGTAGTACATTCACTTGTAGAGTTTAATGACCTATCAGTAAAGGCTGTTTTAGCCTCTCCTGATATGCGTATGCCAATACTTTATGCCTTAAGCTATCCTGATCACTTAAATTATGCAGGAAAGCCTTTAGTGCTTGAGGATGTATTTAAGCTTACATTTGAGCCATTATCACATGAAAGATATAAATGCCTTGAATATGCCTATATGGCAATTAAGAAGGGTGGATTATATCCATGTGTTTTAAACGCTGCAAATGAAGCTGCAGTAATGCTGTTTATTTCTGGTAAGATTAAGTTCTTAGACATTGAACGTATCATATATTCTGAAATTTCTAAAAATTATGATAAGGATAATATTACAATTGATGACATCATTAATTGTGATAAGGAAATCCAAGAGCGTATTACGAAGGAATGGGGGAATAGATAGTGATATTAGTTAAAATTATAGTTTTTATTCTAGTCCTTTCCGTAATTATTGTAATTCATGAGCTAGGGCATTTCCTTACTGCAAAGAAGTATGGAGTGTTATGTCATGAGTTTAGCGTTGGTATGGGACCAGCAATTTATAAAAAGAAAAAGGGTGAAACAACATTTGCTATTCGTGCAATTCCATTTGGTGGATATGTCTCAATGGCAGGTGAGCAGTTTACAGAGGATATTATTAAGCCTGGAGATAAGATTGGATTAAATCTTAAGGATAATGAGGCTTATGAAATTATCCTTGATGATAAAACTGTATGTGATGTTCGTGGACGTATTATTAAGCGTGAGCTTTATTCTCGCCACGGAGAGCCACTTGAAATTGAGCTATGCCTTGATGATACAATTCCTGATGCAGAGCTTTCTAATCAAGAGGGAGTATCATATGCAGTAAAAGAGGATGCCTTCTTTGTAGAGGGTAAGACTCGTATGCAGCTTGCACCCTTTGATCGTTGTCTTGAAAGTAAGAAGCTATGGCAAAGATTTATAGTAATGTTTGCAGGACCATTTATGAATATGGTTCTTGCTATCTTTATTTATCTTTTATGCTATTTCATTCAAGGTACTCCAATGTATCAATCTACAACTATCGGTGAGGTAGCTGATGGATATGCAGCCTCTGAGGTATTAGAGGTTGGAGATAAGATTATGCAGGTTAATGGTGTAGATATTTCATCCTGGTATGATTATAAGGATGAGATGCAGGCCTGCATTGATAATGGTATTGTTGATATCGTATTAACTATTAATAGAGATGGAGAGGTTATGCAGAAGACTATGACTGCAAACGTCTATGTTAACTCTATTGGTATTTCTAATGTGATATCTACCGATTCAAAGTATTATACAAATCCAGCGTTAGTTACAGGAGCTATTGTAGGAGATTATGGATTAAGATATAAAGATGATGTATCTGATGATGAAGACCAAATATCTACAGGAGATATAATAACTGCAATTAATGTAACAAACTATGGTGATGACTATTCTAGTGATAACTGGGTAGATATTACATCATGGTCTGATTTAATTAATCAATTAAAGGATTTAGATGTAGCAAATATTTATTTTAGATATAATGATGTATCAGTTAATGATGATGGAAGCCTATCATA
>JAILRQ010000116.1 GCA_024698125.1 Acholeplasmatales bacterium | reverse complement strand
TCCAGAAAATACAAATACTACGATTTCAGATATGACTGAAGGTAATATTGAGTTATTATCAGGATTTGAAGGAAATGTAGAAGGTATTGAAGGCCTTGAGATTAAAAAAGGAGATAATAAGTTAGTTTGTAGTGGAATAAGCCAAGGTGGTATTAAAGTTATCCCATGTGAATTTACAGATGTTTCTTCTATAAAAATGTCTTCAGAAGATGGCAATCCTTATGCAATATTAACATTTACTGCAACAACTGATTACACAATGCAAGCCAATGATATTATTAATGTTTCTGATAATGGATCAGAATGGCTTGTATGTGTTCCATATACTGAAAACAATAAAGAATGTAGCTTTGAATCTAATTGCTTTACTATTGAAGGGCATAGTGTTTTAATTGAGTTTTACGCAAATGCTATGGCTAATTCAAAGAAAAAATATAAAATAGATTTACCAGATGGTGTATATATTAAAGACTCTTCAAATGTTGTGGTTATAGATAAAACTCATTATGAGATTTATGCAACTGGAAGATGGCCAAGACTTGAACTTACATCACGTAATGCAGCTAAAATAGATTTTACTATTACTAGACTTAGTTAATCTATTCAATTTGCTTGACATATGAACTATAAAGTATTAATATTTTAGTGTATTAATTTAAATACTTCAGGGCAGGGTGAAATTCCCGACCGGCGGTAAAGTCCGCGAGCGCTTGCGCATGAATAGGTGAAACTCCTATACCGATAGTATAGTCTAGATGGAAGAAGAAATATTTTTAAATATTTTTCCTATACCATTATTGGGAGCCCTGTGGCTCCCATTTATTTTTAAAGGAGGATTGATATTATGAAGAAACAAATTGATACAAGAAAATGGGTACTAAGAATAACATTAGACGCAACATTTGCGGCTATCACAACAGTACTATATTTATTCGCAAAGTTTAATCTTGCGATATTCCCAAGCTTCTTAGATATTAACCTATCTATGATTCCGGTAATTATTTGTGCATTTATGCTAGGGCCTTGGGATGCAGCCTCATGTGTTTTAATTAGATTTGTAATTAAAATCATGACTATTGGTACATCAACAGGATATGTTGGTGAGTTTGCAGATCTACTTATAGGATCTCTTACATGTATACCTGCAGGAATTATTTTCAACTATACTAATGTAAAGAGAAAGACTTTAATTTCATTTATAGTTGTTGTAGCTTCATGGGTTCTTGCTGGAATATTTACTAATATGTTTATAAATATTCCATTCTATAAGTCTTATTGGCATATTGATAATGCGACTCTTGCGAATATGATTTCAAAGCCTGTTAAGCTTATTACATTTGGAGCAGTTAAAAATGTTAGTGCTAAAAACTTTATGTTCTATTATATAATGTTTGCGGTAATTCCATTTAACCTACTCCTATCCTTAATAGTAGTAGGAGTTACAGCACCAGTTCATAGAAGACTAAGAGTATTATATGAATCATTTAGTATTAAAAAGGATAAGAGCCTTGATACTATCTTTGATGAGGATAAAGAAGATAATAATATAAAATTAGATGAAATGTCTAATGATTCAAATCACGCGTAAAAAGCGTGATTTTTTTCTTTATATTCTTGAAACAAAATACTTGACTATTAGGGTTTAAAGTATATAATAGTTAGTATGCTAACTAATGAGGTGATAGTATTGGAAAATAATTATTCTGATTTTCGTCATGTAGGGTATTTGATTGGCCTAATAAAGAAAGAATTAGATTTAAGGAAAAATAATGATATTAAGGAATTTGGTATCACTCATACACAGTTTCATGTGATTATGTTTATTACCTTTAACGAGGATAAGAAGATATTCCAAAAGGATATTGAGCAGGAGCTTGATGTGACTGCGGCTACAGCGTCAGGTATTATAGCACGTCTTGAGGCTAATGGATTTATTAGAAGAACACCACTTGAGACAGACTCTAGGTATAAGTATTTAACTTTATTACCTAAGTCATATGAGGTAAAGGATATTATAATGTCAAAATGTAGTAGGAATGAAGGCATTATGTTTAATGGCTTTACACCAGAGGAAAAAAATGAAGCAATCAGCTATTTAGAGAGAATATTAAAGAATGTAAAGGAGAATTAAGATGAAGACCTTAATGAAGAGTATAAGAGAATATAAAAAGCCATCTATATTATCCATTCTATTTATAACATTTGAGGTTATAATGGAATGCTTACTACCATTTACAACTTCAAAGCTTGTTGATCAAATGAATGATTCAAATACTAAGCTTTTAATTGTTTATAGTACTATTTTAATTATTATGGCAATGGCATCACTTACATTTGGAGCATTTGCTGGTAAGTTTAGTGCTAAGGCAGCTGCTGGATTTAGTAAGAATTTAAGAAAGGATATGTATGAATCAATTACTGCATATTCATTTTCAAATGTAGATAAGTTCCAGGCATCAAGCCTTGTTACACGTATGACTACTGATGTAACTAATGTACAAAATGCCTATATACAAATTATTAGAACTGCAATTCGTTCACCACTTATGATTGTGTTCTCGCTTGTTATGAGCTTCGTAATCAATGCTAGACTTGCATCATACTTTGTAATTGTTATGGTTTCACTTGCAGTACTATTATTTATCCTTATGGGATTTTCAATGGGTATATTCAAGCGTCTATTTAAGAAGTATGATGCGCTAAATGATTCAGTTGAGGAGAATATTAAGGGTATTAGAGTTGTAAAGTCATTTACAAGGGAGGATTATGAGACTACTAAGTTTAATAAGGCCTCTGATAATCTAAAGAAGGACTTTACTAAGGTTGAGCGTATTATTGGTCTTGCATCTCCATTAATGAGTGCAGCTGTTAATATTATCATGGTTGTTATTTTATTTGTTGGTTCAACAATTATTGTTAAGAACTCATCATATAATGGGGAAACATTTGTATTTAATAGCCTTACTGTTGGACAATTCCAATCACTTATGACTTATGGATTCCAATCATTAATGGCACTTATGATGTTCCAAATGGTTATTGTTATGATTTCTATGGCTGTTGAGTCTTCAAAAAGAATTATTGAGGTTCTTGAGGAGAAGCCAACTATCGTTAATCCAGAAAATCCTATTTATGAGGTAGAAGATGGATCTATTGAGTTTAATGGTGTTTCATTTAAGTATAAGGAAGATGCAAAGCGTGATGTTTTATCTGATATAAACCTTAATATCAAGAGTGGAGAAACTATTGGTATTCTAGGAGGTACTGGATCTTCTAAAACATCTCTTGTAAACCTAATTTCAAGACTATATGATGTAACAGCTGGTGAGGTTAAGGTTTCAGGACATAATGTTAAGGAATATGACCTAAAGTCTTTAAGAGATAATGTTGCGGTAGTATTACAGAAGAATATGCTATTTGCAGGAACTATTAAGGATAACCTAAGATGGGGAAATCCTAATGCAACTGATGAAGAGATAAGACATGCTTGTAAGCTTGCATGTGCTGATGAGTTTATAAATCAGTTTAGTGATGGATATGATACACAAATCACTCAGGGAGGTACAAATGTATCAGGAGGACAGAAGCAACGTCTTTGTATTGCACGTGCTCTTTTAAAGAACCCTAAGATTTTAATTCTAGATGACTCTACATCAGCAGTAGATACAAAGACTGATGCTATTATCCGTAAGGGATTTAAGGAGTTTATTCCAACAACTACAAAGATTATTATTGCGCAACGTATTTCATCAATTGAGGATGCAGATAAGATTGTCGTTTTAAATGATGGTAAGATTGATGCAATGGGAACACACGAGGAGCTACTTAAGAGTAATGAAATCTATCAAGAGGTTTATAATACTCAAAATAAGGCCCAAGAAAAGGTGGGTGAATAATTATGCCAGGATTTAAGGGAACAACAAGAAAGTTTAATAAGAAGCAGACATTTGGTCGCTTAATGAAAAACCTATTTAAATCATATCCAGTACATATGACTGTTATAATTATTTGTATTCTTATTGCAGCTGTTGGAGGAATTATTGCTTCATTATTTATGCCAAATATCATTAATGAGGTAATGTATCCTGGTATGATTAATGGCTATGATGCTGTAAAGGATACATTAAAGGATTATTTAACAGGACTTATTATTTGCTATGGTATTGCATTACTTGCCTTAATCATTCAATCACAGGTTATGGCATCTATGGGACAGGGATTCTTAAATAAGCTTAGAAAGGATCTGTTCGGTAAAATGGAGCAGCTTCCTATTTCATATTTTGATCGTCATGCTCATGGAGATATTATGTCTACATATACAAATGACGTAGATGCAATAAGACAGCTTATTACAGTAGCCCTACCACAGGCAACACAAACAATGATTACTGTATTATTACTATTTATATTAATGATGTCATATAGTGTTTGGCTATGTGTTGTAATAGTAATTGCTACAATTGTTATCTTTAGAGTTACTAAGAAGGTTGGAGGAGGAAGTGCTAAGTACTTCATCGCCCAACAGCAATCACTTGCTAGGTGCGAGGGATTTATTGAAGAGATGATGAATGGACAAAAGGTTATTAAGGTATTCACTCATGAGGAGCAATCAAAGGCTGATTTTGAGGTTTTAAATGAAAAGCTTAATGATGATGCCTATAAGGCGAATGCTTATGCTAATATGCTAGGACCTATTATCCATAACATTGGAAATATTTTATATGTACTTGTAGCAATTCTTGGAGTTATATTTGTAACATTTGATGTTAAAAATCCATCAATTTCATTCTACTCATTCGCAAATGTTAAGTTTAGCTTCCATGTGGATGCAGCATTTGAGGCTCTATCTATTGGAGTTGCAGTAGCCTTCCTTGGAATGTCTAGACAATTTGCTAACTCATTCAACCAAATCTCAATGCAGCTAAACTCAGCTGTAATGGGACTTGCAGGAGCAGATAGAGTATTTGAGCTTATGGATCAGGAGCCTGAGTATGATGAGGGTTATGTAACTCTTGTAAATTGTAATATCGCTATGGATGGTACAATTACTGAGACAGAGGAACACACTGGAAAGTGGGCTTGGAAGCATCCTCATAAGGCTGATGGTACTGTAACATACACACCTCTTAAGGGTGATATTAGATTCTATGATGTAGACTTCGGATATTATAAGGATAAGCTAGTCCTTCATGATGTAACACTTTATGGTAAGCCTGGACAAAAGATAGCCTTTGTTGGAGCTACAGGTGCTGGAAAGACTACTATTACAAACCTAATTAATAGATTCTATGATTTAGCAGATGGAAAGATTCGTTATGATGGAATTAATATTAATAAGATTAAAAAGCCTGATTTAAGACGTTCTATTGGAATTGTATTACAGGAAACAAATCTATTTACAGGAACTGTAAAGGATAATATTAGATATGGTAAGCTTGATGCGACTGATGATGAAATCATCAAGGCTGCAAAGATAGCTAACGCATATGATTTCATTACACGTCTTCCAGACGGATTTGATACAATGCTATCAGGTAATGGATCACAGCTATCTCAAGGACAGCGTCAGCTAATCTCTATTGCACGTGCTGCAGTTGCAGATGCTCCAGTTATGATTTTAGATGAGGCTACATCATCAATTGATACTCGTACAGAGCTATTAGTACAAAAGGGTATGGATCAGCTAATGGAGGGAAGAACTACCTTTGTTATTGCCCATAGACTTTCAACAGTTCAAAACGCTAATGCTATCATGGTTCTTGACCATGGAAGAATTATTGAGCGTGGAGACCATGATGACCTAATTAAGGCACGTGGAGTATACTACCAGCTATATACAGGTGCATTTGAGCTTGAATAATAAAATTGAACTACTTATTTAAAAGTAGTTCTTTTTTTATACTTTGGTATAAGTTAAAATTAAATTATATTGGAGGAGTGATTGTATGAAAAATCCGTTATTAGAAAACAAGGGCTTTCTATTTACTACAGAGTTTTTAGTAGGAATAGGATTAATGGGAGTAGAGATTGGAGCCTCAAGGCTTATAGCTCCATACCTATCATCATCTCAGGTTATTTGGACTATTATTATTGGTATGATAATGATTGCTATGGCATTGGGTAATTTTATTGGAGGAAAGCTTGCTGATAAATATCCAAATCCAAGATATTTATATTATTGCTTACTGATGTCTGGTACATATATTGTTTTAATTCCATTCGTTGGACGTTTTATAATTGTTGGAATAACAGGAGTATTTGCCCTATTTGTTAATAGTGGACTTATTATATGGTCATCAATATTTGTGTGCTTAATCCTATTTATTCCACCATTAATGCTTTTGGGCTTTGTTACACCAACGCTTATTAAGTATTCTATTAAGAATCATAATACATCAGGTAAGACTGTAGGTATATTAGAAGCCTTAAATACACTTGGTTCAATTCTTGGAACATTTCTTCCAACGTTTATAACAATACCTACCATAGGTACATCTATGTCGTTTGCTTTATTTGGAGGGCTTATTGCAGTAGTTGCATTAATCTTTATCATTACAGACATTACTATAAGAATTAGGATGAATAGAAAGCCTAGTGTAGATAATGAAGAGGATAATGAAATTTTAGAGGAGCCTAAGGCTAAGGCTCCACTTAAGATTAAGCATATCCTAACTCTATCGCTATGTTCGGTCTTTTTAATTATTGGTATTGCTTTAAATATTTGGTCAAATAAGTTTGTTTTTTGGAATGATAGTGAAATAATCTATGAGGGTGAGTCAATGTATAACTACCTTCAGGTAAGAGAAAATAAGAGTGATGCTTCATATGAGTTTTCAACATCAGTATTGTTTAGCGTTCAATCAAAGGTTAAAAAGGATGGAAGCCTTACAGGATCATATTATGATTATTGTCTTGCAGCTCCATATATGCTAGATAATCTCGAAGGAAGAGATAGTGTGGATGTGCTAATTCTTGGAAATGGTACAGGATCATTTGCTTCACTTTTAAAATATGACGGTACAGATAATGATGTTAACCATTTCCCTTATAATACCAATATAACAGGTGTTGAGATTGACCAAAAAATTATAGATATTGGAGAAAAGTATTTTTGTCCAAAAAGCCTTGGTGTTAATACCATTTGTGATGATGGAAGAAGCTTTATTAATAGAGATGATAATAAATATGATGTAATAATGGTAGATGCCTATACATCAATTTCTGCACCATTTCAAATGACAACTGTTGAGTTCTTTAAAACAGTAAAGGAGCACCTACGTGATGATGGTGTGGTGGTTATGAATATTAACATGGCTACAGGAGAGAAGGGCTCTGTTGAATATGCATTATGTGATACTGTTTCAACACAGTTTAAAAATGTTTTTAAATATGATGTAACTGATGGTACAGGTATGGAGGTATTTGTATCAAATAATGATGATGCTATGACTAACCTAGGTGAAAATCTTAAAAATGTAAATGAATATTCTTTGAGGATGGCTCTGAATAGAGTGCTTAATTATTCCATATCTCACGAGTATACAGGTGAGATACTATATGATGATAATGCTGATGTAGAGCTTAGAAGCATGGGAGCTATTAATACTATTATTAATAATGAGCTTGAGTTTTATAGAAATTACTATAAGGAAAATGGATTAAT
>JAILRQ010000102.1 GCA_024698125.1 Acholeplasmatales bacterium | reverse complement strand
TATATTAATAACTATTGTGAGGATGGTAAGCTTGAGTATGTTATCGCAACTCATGGAGACCAGGATCATATTGCAGGATTCCCTAAGTTTGCGGATGCATATGAAATGGGCACTATTATTACAAACGAGCTTACAACAAAGACTACTGTAACATACTCTAATATGCTATCTGCATTTGAGGGTGAGGTAAATAATGGAGCTAATTGGTATTATGCTGCAGATTGCTGGAATAATACAAATGGAGCTTCAAGGGATTATGAATTATCAGATAATGTAGTTATGCATGTTGTATATAATTATTATTATTTCTATGATGAATCAAGTGATGAAAATGATTATTCAGTATGTACATTATTTGAATATAAGTCTAATGGAGAATCTAAATATTTCTTCCTTGGAGGAGATTTAGAGAAAAAGGGTGAAAATAAAATGGTTGAGTTCTATGATGGCTCAACTGAGGAAAAAACTATGCCAACTGTTGATTTATATAAGGCAGGTCACCATGGTTCAAATACATCATCTAATACTGATTTCTTAGAAATGCTAAAGCCCAGTGTGTGTGTTGTATGTTGCTGCTGTGGTACTAATGAATATACAATAGATTATACTAATCAATTCCCAACACAGCAATTCATAAATAGAATTGCCGTATGGACAGATGCGGTATATGCTCCAACTATGTGGAGTGAAAGTGAAAATACCTTTGTCGATATGAATGGAAACATTATTGTATCAGCAGGTCTTGATGAAAGTGGAGAGGCTTCATTTGCAGTAGCCGCTTCTAATAATCTTACAAAGCTTAAGGATACAGAATGGTTTAATGAAACGATCTATGTAACAGACTATGAGGAGGCCACCTCGACCGATAATCAAAGTACAAAATCTGTTCCTCATGGTAACAATTCAAAGACAAAGGGCAAAAATGAGTTCTACGATTCAACGGTTGCAGGAGTAACGGCTGTTCCAAGAAGAACATGGCCAACAATATAAAAAATAATTAGGAGGTGAACGATATGGCAAGATTAAGCATACCCAAAAGCTATAAGCCAGAAATAGATAGATGTCCATTATGTGGTGGAAAGCTTAAATATCGTTATGCGGTATCTAATAAGGTAATACAATTCTCACACGGTGAGAAAAGAAGGATTAAGAATCTAGGGTATAGCTGTACTAATCCAGATTGTCCACATCCTGAGCTTATTTACACATCTCAAACTGCAGCTAAGCTATGTCTTAAGGGATATACCTTTAGTGCAAAGCTTATTGCTGAGATTATGTATTATAAAACAATCCATAAATCAAGAGATGAGATTGTAAATATCTTTGCGGAGGATAACGTAGAGATATCTGATAGAAATGTAGATATTATCTATAACAAGCTTCAAAAATGGTTAGAGATGGATTATAAGGAGAGCATAAAGCTTCATTATGAATATATGATGAAGGAATATGGAAAGATTATGCTATCCATTGATTCTATTTCTTTACCAGATAAATATAGGCTTATTAGTGTAAGATCATTCTTCAATTCAGAGCTTATAGGAGTACATCTATTTAAGTGTGAAACAGATGATGATTTTAATATATTAGATAATTACTTAAATAAAGATTTAGATATAGATCTTATAGTTACTATAAGAAGCTTTGGTCAGACATATCCGCAAATTAAAAAACGTGTTAACGACAATTGTAAGTTTATATCATTTATAAAATTCTAAAGGAATAATCGCAGATATACGAATATTTGCGATTATTTTTTAATTATATTGTTTTTTATTCTAAAATAATTTACAAAAGCGTAACATTATAGTATAATATTCGCATAATACTTAATCGGAGGTTTTTTATGTCAGAGAAAAATGAATTAGACGAGTATGATAAGAAGATATTAACTTACCTACAAGAGGATTCTTCAATTTCTAATATAGATTTATCAAAGAAGATCGGACTTGCTCCATCATCTTGCCTACTAAGAACTAAGAACTTAAAGGAGTCTGGAATCATTAAGCAATTTACAACAATTCTTGATGATAAGAGATTAGGATATGAGGTTACAGCATTTGCTAAGGTAGCTCTATCACCACTTAATAGAGAAACATCTCATAAGTTTATTGAGGAGGCTAATAGTATTCCTCAAATCGTTGAGTGCTACACTATTACAGGAGACTGTGCTTACCTACTTAAGGTATATGCAAAGGATTTAAAGTTCTATAGAGATTTCGTTATCGACAAGCTTATGGCTATCCCAGGTGTTTCACATGTTGAAACTATGATGGTTGTAGGTGTTGAGAAGCAAACAACTGCTATTCCACTAGAGTAGAAGAGAGGCCTTGGGCCTCTTTTTTAAATTATTAATTTAAGTAAACGCTTCATAATGAAATTTTACATTGAAATAAAATCATATTTTTTATATAATATTCTTTATAAGGAGTGAATTGATATGAACGCTATTATATCTGTTGTTGGAAAGGATACAGTTGGAATTCTTGCGGCTGTTTCAGAAAAGTGTGCCAAGCACCAAGCAAACATCACTGATGTTAAACAAACTATTATTGATAATTATTTCGCAATGTTTATGATTGTTGACATTGACAAGCTAAACATTGAGTTTAATGATTTCGTAGATGAGATGCAAGGCCTAGGAAAGGATAAGAACCTAGAGATTCATTGCATGCACGAAAATATTTTCAATTTAATGCACAATATTTAAGATAAGAGGTACCGTTAATGTATACTAATAATGAAATAATGGAAACCATCAAGATGATTCAAGAGGAGAACCTAGATGTAAGAACTATTACTATGGGTATTTCTCTATTAGATTGTATGGATGCTGACATCGATAAGTCTTGTGAGAAGGTTTATAACAAGATTTATAGATGTGCAAAGGACTTAGTTAAGACAGGAGAATCAATTTCTAAGAAGTTTGGTATTCCTATCGTTAATAAGAGAGTTTCTGTTACACCTATCTCTATGCTAGTTGGTGTATCAGGAGGAGATCCTGTTAAGTATGCCAAGACTCTTGATAAGGTTGCTCATGATATTGGAGTTAACTTTATTGGAGGTTATAGTGCATTAGTACAAAAGGGATTTGCACCAGGAGAGAAGGAATTAATTGAGTCTATTCCTCGTGCACTTGCCGAGACTGAGCTTGTATGCTCATCAGTTAATATTGGTTCTACAAGAGCTGGTATTAATCTAGACGCAGTAAAGATTATGGGTCAAAAGGTTAGAGAGTGTGCAGAGCTTACTAAGGATAACCAATGTTTGGGAGCTGCAAAGCTTGTAGTATTCTGTAACGCTGTTGAGGATAACCCATTTATGGCAGGAGCATTCCATGGAGTTGGAGAGGCTGACGTAGTTATTAACGTTGGAGTTTCTGGTCCAGGAGTTGTTAGAGCTGCAATTGCTAAGGCACCTAAGGATGCCTCAATCGCAGAGATTGCTGATATTATTAAGAAGACTGCATTTAAGGTAACACGTATGGGACAGCTAGTAGGTGTTGAGGCATCTAAGATGCTTGGAGTACCATTCGGAATTGTTGACCTTTCACTTGCCCCAACTCCAGCAGTTGGAGATTCAGTTGCACACATTCTTGAGGAGATTGGTCTTGATCAATGTGGAGCATGCGGAACTACTGCATGTCTTGCAATGCTAAACGATGCTGTTAAGAAGGGTGGAGTTATGGCTTCATCTAGAGTTGGAGGACTTTCAGGAGCATTTATCCCTGTATCTGAGGATGCTGGTATGATTGCTGCAGCTGAGAGTGGAGCTTTAAAGATTGAAAAGCTTGAGGCTATGACTGCTGTATGCTCAGTAGGACTTGATATGATTATCATTCCAGGAGATACAACAGCAGAGCAAATTTCAGGAATTATTGCAGACGAGGCTGCCATTGGTATGGTAAACTCAAAGACTACTGCAGTTCGTGTTATTCCTGCAATTGGTAAGAAGGCTGGAGAGGTTCTAGACTTTGGTGGACTTCTAGGATATGGTCCTATTATGCCAGTATCTAAGGTTGGAAATAGTGTATTTATCAACCGTGGAGGACAAATCCCTGCACCACTACAAAGCTTAAAGAACTAATTAATAAAATAATACTGATGATGAAGAATAGTAGCTTAAGGAAAGCTTTAAGAGAGTCTATGGCTGGTGAGAATAGATAGCAAGACCTTTTGTGAATCTACTTCTGAGGTATACGTTAGACCTTACGTATAAGGTAAGAGATGCAAAAAAGGTGGCACCACGATATAATCGTCCTTTGTTATATACAAGGGACTTTTTTATTTTAAAGGAGATAAAAATTATGCTAGATATTAAATTTGTAAGAGAAAATCCTGAAATCGTAAAGGAAAATATTAAGAAGAAGTTCCAAGATCAAAAGCTTCCTCTAGTAGATGAGGTTATAGCTCTTGATAAGAAGATTAGAGAGCTTTCAACAGAGGCTGATAATCTAAGAGCTTCAAGAAACTCTTTAAGCCAAGAGATTGGAAAGCTTATGAAGGCTAAGGAAATCGATAAGGCTAATGAGGTTAAGGCTACTGTAGCTAAGAACAATGATAGAATTGCAGAAATCGATACAGAGGTAGCTCCATTAAAGGATGAGCTATTAAAGAAGATGATGGTAATTCCAAACATTATTGATAAGTCAGTACCAGTTGGTGAGGACGATACTCATAATGTTGAGAATGAGAAGTTTGGAGAGCCTGTAGTACCTGCATATGAGATTCCTCACCATGCAGATATTATTGCAGGATTAAATGGACTTGATAAGGACGCAGCAGGAAGAACATCAGGAAATGGATTCTATTATCTAATGGGTGATGTAGCTCGTCTACACAGTGCAATGCTAAGCTATGCACGTGATTTCATGATTAATAAGGGATTTACATACTGTATTCCACCATTCATGATTCGTTCAGATGTTGTTAATGGAGTTATGTCATTTGCTGAGATGGAGAACATGATGTATAAGATTGAGGGAGAAGACCTATATCTTATTGGTACATCAGAGCACTCTATGATTGGAAGATTCAAGGATCAAATTGTAAAGGAGCAGGAGCTACCTATTACTCTTACTTCATATAGCCCTTGCTTCCGTAAGGAGGTAGGATCTCATGGTATCGAGGAGCGTGGAGTATATAGAGTTCACCAATTCGAGAAGCAAGAGATGATAGTTCTATGTAAGCCAGAGGAGTCAATGGACTGGTATAACAAGATGTGGCAATTCACAGTTGAGTTCTTCCGTTCATTAGACGTACCTGTACGTACACTAGAGTGCTGCTCAGGAGATTTAGCAGACCTTAAGGTTAAGTCATGTGATGTTGAGGCTTGGTCTCCAAGACAAAAGAAGTACTTCGAGGTTGGATCTTGTTCAACACTTGGAGATGCTCAAGCACGTAGACTTAAGATTAGAACTAAGGGAGAGAATGGTACTTATTTAGTACACACACTAAATAACACAGTACTTGCATCTCCACGTGGATTAATCGCAGTACTAGAGAATAACTACAATGAGGATGGTTCAGTAAGCGTTCCTAAGGCACTTCAACCATATATGGGTGGAGTTACTAAGCTTATTAAGAAGACTAAGTAATAAAGGTAAGCCTAAGCTATAAAAGCTTGGGCTTTTTTTATGTGCAACAATTTCACATATTTTTTTTATAATTGAAAGATATTGATTTGTTAAACTATAGGTGTCTAAAGGAAGAATGTATATTAATTTAGATGGAAGGAGCGGCCGCTGGCTTAGTCAATAATATTCATACTTTAACTCTCTCTTAAAAAACGTTTTAACTAAGCCCAGCAAAAAAACTAAATTTCATTTTCTTTTCCAAAACAAGTAACCCTTTTTAGTTACTTGTTTTTCTTTTTTGGCAAAAATAAAAGGCTTCATTGAAGCCTTATTATTCATGCTTAATTTGTGCCCACAATATTACAGCTACCTGGAATGGAATACCAATTAAAAATATTGGCCAGAAATTGTTATTCATATAAAGCAGTGTGCAAAATATAGATAATAATAATCCCCAGTCTAGTACTGATAGAATAGGTACGTTAAATACTCTACGTCCCCACTTAATATTGAAGTAGAATAGCATAGCACATGTTGCAGGTATTCCCCATAGGAATACTGGCCAGAAATCGATATCCTTATTCTGGTAGTATACAAATACAAGAATTACAACAAACCATACTAATGTAGAGAATAGAAGAGTAATAAAGATCTTATTACGTCTTTCATACTTTGGCATTATATATTCCTTTTTCTCATCATATGAACCCTCATGTGTAAGATAATCTAGAGTTACTCCATATAGGTTACAGATTTGATATAAAACCTCTATATCTGGAAGTGAATCTCCTTTCTCCCACTTCGAGATGGCTTTATCAGAATAACCAAGGATATTTCCTAGATCCTGTTGGGTATATTTCTTTCTTTTTCTTAGCTCAATTAGATTATTGGCTATTGTTTTCTTTAAATCATTCATATTTATATTATATCATTATTTTTTTATAAAATAAAGGCTTGGTTATGGGAAATTCTACTAGCAGTAGAATTCTAAAATTTTGGTAGAATTATAGTAGATATCGGATTATAGCGCTGCTATCTTTAATTTTACAAACAATCTTGATAAAATTATGCTGGAGTTGAAAGGTATGCCCCAGAAGATTATATATTATAAGGATGAGCTCAACGATGAGTTTAGTGGCGATAACATAGTCCCTAAGGTCATTGATGGGAAGTGGAAATATGTTCATAAGAGCCTATGGAAGAAGTTCACACATGTGTTTTGGCTACGCTTTGTAATAGCGCCTATCTTCTTTATGCACTCAAAGCTTAAGTATCACCATAAGATAATTGGTAAGAAAAAGCTTAAGCCATATAAGAAGGAAGCTATCTTCATGTATGCTAATCATACACATAATTTTTGTGATACCTTCATACCAGCATTCGTTAATGGATATAAGGACGTTTATCTTATATGTAATCCACAAAATGTTTCAGTTCCAGTACTTGGACCAATATGTCCATCACTTGGAGCTTTACCATTACCTGGAGATTTAGAGGCTACAAAGAACTTCAAGAAGGCTATCGATTATTATGTTTCTAAAAAGAAATGTATAATGATTTATCCTGAAGCTCACATTTGGCCTTACTATACAAAAATAAGACCCTTCAAGGATGTATCATTTAGATACCCACTTGAATATGATACTAAAGCCTTCTGCTTTACTAATGTGTATAAGAAGAGAAGATTTAGTAAAACACCAAAGATTGTAACCTATGTAGATGGTCCCTTCCTTATCAATAAGGATTTAGATAAGAAGGAAGCTCGTAAGGATTTAAGAGATAGAATATACAATCAAATGGTTCTAAGAAGTAAAGAAAACAACTACGAAGTAATAAAATATGTAAAGGTAGAGGAAAAGACAAATGATTAATATACTTTTCTGTGGTAACGATAAGGTATTTGATGGAATGATAACAACAATGCTATCAATATTTAAGAGAACCACAACTAAGGAGGCCTTCAATATCTATGTATACACAATGGATGTATCAGATATTAAGCCACAATATTTAGCACTATCTGATGAAATGGCAGATTACCTAGATAAGATTGCGAAATCATATAACCCAGAGAACAGGGTTACTAAAATAGATGTACTTGATATTTATAACAGAGAGTTTAGAAACTCACCAAATGAATCTTGTTATTGTAGCCCATATACATTATTAAGATTATTTGCTGACCTAGTTCCTAACATGCCTGATAAGCTATTATATCTTGATGTTGATATAATGTTTAATAGAGATATTACATTATTATGGAATCAGGATGTAACAGGATATGAGTATGCAAGTGCAAGAGACCATTATGGAAAATATCTAATTCAACCAAATTATATAAATGCAGGAGTGCTATTATTTAATATGGTTGAGATGAGAAAGACAAAAATACTTGAGAAGGCACGTGAGCTAATTAGAAAGAAAAAGCTTATGTTTGCTGATCAATCAGCTTTAATTAGAAGCACTACTCGTAAGAAGATGCTTCCACAAAAGTTTAATGATCAAAAGTTCTTACATAAATCAACAGTAGTAAGACATTTCTCTAAGAGATTGTTCTGGCTACCAATACCAAAGACACGTAACATCAAGCAATGGCATGTATCTGATGTACATAAGGTATTCCATTACTATGTGTTTGATGATATCTTATATGAATATATTTATCTTAAAAAGAAATTTGAGAAAGAGGTAATTAAAAATGAGCAATAATAAAATAGTACCAGTATTTTTTGCATGTGACGATAATTTTGTAAAGTTTACTATGGTTACAGTAAGATCATTACTAGAAAATGCTTCAAAGGATTATCACTATAACATTTATGTATTAAATACTAATATTATGGAAAGAATGAAGCAGGCTTCATTTGATATTGTAAATGATTATGATAACGCAACTCTAGAGTTTGTTGATGTTACATCATATCTTGATTCAATCTCAGATAGACTACCTATCCGTGATTATTATTCAAAGACAACATACTTTAGATTATTTATAGCTGAGATGTTCCCACAATATGACAAGGCTATCTATCTTGATTCAGATATGGTAGTTAAGGGAGATATATCAGTTCTATGGAATAAGGAAATTGGAGATAACCTTGTTGGTGCAGCCCATGAGCAAGCAATGGTTCAAACTGATGCTTATGGAGATTATGTTGAGCACAACATTGGTATTTCAAGACATAACTTCTTCAATGCTGGAATGCTTGTAATAAATTCAAAGCTTTGGAGAGAGGAAGCAGTTCTTGACCAATTCATTGACCTACTTGGAATCTATACATTCAGAGTAACTCAGGATGAGGATTACCTAAACGCTATCTGCCAGGATAGAGTTGCTTGGGTTGGAGACGAATGGAATGTTGAAATCTATGAGAATATTAAGGTATCTGAGGAGGATGCTTGCATATTCCACTATATCATGTGGAGTAAGCCTTGGCATTTCACTGGTGTAAGATATGAGGATTATTTCTGGAAGTATGCTAGAATGAACTCTTTATGCGATGAAATCGTAAATGTACTTGAGACATATACTGATGAGCAAAGAGCAAAGGATCTAAAGGCAGGAGAAAGATTATATGCCTTAGCGCTTGAGGAGATTAGGAGACCTGACACTTTCCTGATGCTAAAGCGAAACGCAAAGATCCAGAACGACTTCAAATTGTTAAAAAGATTAAAGAATATGAGCGAGAAGGGCGTTTCGCAGAGGATGTAGAAAATGATCCACCTACACGTCCTATCGTGCCAGGTGAGGTCGACTATAAACGTAAAAGGTTTAAGAATAAAATAAAGACTAAGCTTGCCTTCCACGCAGCACGTAAGTTCTTAAATAAAATCTTAGATGAAAAGATTATGATTGTAAGTGATATAAAGGGTAAGGAGAATCTAAGAAACCTAGAATCTGGCGCCATAATCACTTGTAATCACTTCAACGCCTTAGACTCATTTGCAGTACAGCTTGTATATGAGGAAAGTATATCTAAGAAGGTAAGAAGAAAGAAGAAATTCTACCGTGTAATACGTGAGGGTAATTATACATCATTCCCAGGATTCTATGGAATGCTTATGAAGAATTGCTATACATTACCTCTTGCATCAAATCCAAGAGTAATGCAGGAATTCTTAAGAGCTACAAAGGAGCTACTACAGGAAGGAAATCTAGTTCTTGTATATCCGGAGCAATCAATGTGGTGGAATTATAGAAAGCCTAAGCCACTACAGCCAGGAGCCTTTAAGATTGCTTGTATGGCAAAAGTACCTATCGTGCCAGTATTTATCTGTATGAAGGATAGCGATATAAGAGGAAATGATGGATTTCCTATTCAGGAATATGAAATAAATATTCTAAAGCCAATTTATCCTAAGGATGAATTAAAGAAGAATGATAATATTTCATATATGATGGATGAAAACTATAATGCTTGGAAGAATGTATACGAAGAGTATTATCAAAAAGAGCTTAAATATGATACAAAATAAGAGATAGAAAAAACTATCTCTTTTTGTTTGTATAATATTTTTTCTATTTTTAATAATATGTTATTATATAAATAGGGTGATCATTATGCTAGCATTAATTACAGGTGGAACTAAGGGTATAGGTAAGGAAATGGCTATTTCCTTATCAAAAAGAGGATATGATCTAATACTTGTATCAAGGAATGATAAGGGATTAGATGATATTAAGGCTAAATGTAAAACTAATGTTATGTTTTACTCATATGATTTATCTATAGAAGATGAAAACTATAGATTACTTGAGGAAACAAAGGATTTAGATATAGATATATTTATTGCGAATGCGGGATATGGTGACATAGGACGTATTAATAAAACTGATACCTCAAAGGAGGTAAATATGATAAAGCTTAATGATATATCTACATTTATTTTAACAAAGGAATTTTTAAAAAGATTTATTAAAAATAATAAGGGTAGAGTCCTTATTACAGCTTCAGCTGCCGCATTTGGAGTAGCCCCATATATGAATATATATTATGCTACTAAATTATTTGTATATTCAATGGCACATGGATATTATAGAGAGCTTAAGGATATGAAGAGTAAGGTTAGGATATCAGTTCTTTGCCCAGGTCCTGTTAAAACAGGATTTGAGGAAAGAGCTAATGCTAAGTTTACAATTCATTCTTTAAAGCCAGAATATGTAGGAGAATATGCTATTAAGAAAATGCTTAAGGGTAAGTTTGAAATAGTACCAGGCTTTAGCATTAAGCTATCTCATCTATTCTCACATTTTGTACCTAAGCGTATGATATCAAAGGTACTTCGTAAGCAATCAGAGATTAAGGAGTAAATATAATGGAATTAATTGATTTATTAACAAAGGCAGTAGGTATTGCCTCTAATAGACTAAGAATAGAGCCACCAAAGGTTATTATAGGAGACTATGAGGAGGAATATGTATTTATAAGCGATAGCTATGAGATAAGATTATCTAATAGCTTTGTAAGTAATAATGATGAGCTTACAGTAGTAGGTATGGCATTCCATGAGCTAAGACATGCTTATCAATATATTCAAATACGCTTTAGAGAGGAGCTTAAGAGGAATAGAATTCCTGTTGAAAGCGATGAGACAATCGCACTATGGACTCATGAGTTTGAAATACATGATAGAACAGATGATGATTGGAGCCTTGATATAGAGGTAGATGCGTTTGCCTTTATGACATACTTTATGCATAGAGTATTTAATGTAGAGGCAGACTTTGATGAAGAGAAGATGCAGCTTATGAAAAAGAAGCTACAGCTATTTAATGTAATTTATAATTAGAGAAAAAAAGAGATGATTCGTTTGAATCATCTCTTTTCTATTACTTAGTATAAAGCTTATGAGCTACCATTTCTGGCTCAGTTGTTACATCAACCTTAAGCTTCTTAAATATTTGTGCATCTACCTGAGGTAGAATAACTGTTGAGTGTGCTTGAGCATACTTTAGGTTAGGTAATTGCTTAACAGCCATTTCAGCAACAGGGTTAGATGTAGCTGATATTGTTAATGCAATTAATGCCTCATCTGCATGAAGTCTTGGATTATGGTTTCCAAGGTTTTCAATCTTAAGCTTAGATATTGGCTCAATGATTGCAGGTGATAATAATAAAATATCATCCTGTAATCCTGCTAGATGCTTTAAAGCATTTAGGATTAATGCAGCTGATGGAGTAAGAAGAGCAGAAGTCTTTGCATCTACAATATATCCATCACTTAATTCCATTGCCATAGAAGGAGTGTTAGAAGCCACTGCCTTAGCCTTAGCTGCAGCAACACACTTTCTATCGTCAACTGTAATATTAAGCTGACGCATTAATACTCCAATCTTATCACAAGCCTCTTCATTAACCTTACCATTACGTAGGTCAACTAAAGAGTTAAGATAACGTCTTATAATTTCATCCTTTGAAGCCTTGAATGCAGCTTCATCATTACAAATGGCAAATCCTGCCATGTTAACTCCCATGTCAGTTGGAGATTTATATGGTGATTGACCATAGATAGCCTCCATCATAGACTTTAATACTGGGAAGATTTCAACATCACGGTTATAGTTAACTGTTGTAACTCCATATGCCTCTAGGTGATATGGGTCAATCATGTTAACATCCTGAAGATCTGCAGTAGCAGCCTCATATGCAAGGTTAACTGGGTGCTTTAGAGGAATATTCCAAATAGGGAATGTCTCATACTTAGCATATCCAGCCTTAACTCCTCTCTTATTCTCATGATATAGCTGAGAAAGGCATGTAGCCATCTTTCCAGATCCTGGACCTGGAGCAGTAACTACAACGATTGGGGCTGTTGTCTCAATATACTCATTCTTACCGAATCCATCCTCAGAGATAATGTGAGATACATTATGAGGATATCCTTCGATAGAATAATGCTTGTAGGTATTGATACCTAAATTGTTTAACTTATTAATAAAGGCCTCTACCTGAGGTACTGCTTGATATTGTGTAATACAAACAGACTTAACAAGAAGACCTGAAGCACGGAAGGCATCAATAAGTCTTAGAACGTCTGATTCGTAATTGATCCCCAAATCTCCACGAATCTTGTTCTTTTGAATGTCTCCTGCGTTAATTACTACTACAACCTCTACCTTATCCTTGATAGTAAGAAGCATCTTAAGCTTTGTATCTGGTTGGAAACCAGGTAAAACTCTTGAAGCATGATAGTCGTCAAATAGCTTACCACCAAATTCTAGGTATAGCTTATCACCAAATGTATTAACACGCTTGATGATATTTTCAGATTGTAGCTTTAAATACTTTTCATTGTCAAAAGCTAGTTCCATATACGTCAACTCCTAATATGGATATTATACTTTTTTGAGCCCTTCATTTCAACCACAAACAAATTAAATTTTAAAAATTATAATAGAATTATAAATATATTTGAAAATTCAAAATTTAATAAGTAATAGAAGAAGAATATTCAATATATTAAATTTTAAGATAATTATGCAAAAAATAAAAATGTAAAGCCCACTTGACACATTATATAAATTAGTATATACTATAGTCAGTATGATATGTTAATACCAAATATTATACATTTCACTAACTCCTTTTTAATTATATACTTCTCTAAATAGAAGGCTACAGCGATGTAGCCTTTTATTTTTTTAAAAAAATTATGTTGACACCGTATTGCGTATGGTGTATTATTAAAAATGTAATCCCTACTAAACAGGTAGGAATTGTAAGATTAAGAAAAAAGTAGGTGATTTTTATGACTAGTGAATGTGATTGCGATATGCAAGTGTTAAGAAATAGTCAAGAAGGAGACTCTAAAATTAATTAATTGATTATAATTAAATCCTTCAAAGAAAAATATTTGTTTAATAAGGAGATATTATAAATGAGCAATAAGAAGTACAAATTCGAAACATTACAATTACATGTAGGTCAGGAGAATCCTGATCCTGCGACAGGAGCAAGAGCAGTTCCTATTTATTTAACATCATCATATGTATTTAATAATTCAAAGCATGCCTCAGATCGTTTTGGTTTAAGAGACGCAGGAAATATTTATGGTAGATTAACAAATCCAACTCAAGGAGTATTCGAGGAAAGAATAGCAGCCCTTGAGGGTGGTAGTGCAGCACTTGCGGTAGCATCTGGTGCTGCAGCTATTACATATGCCCTAGAGGCCTTAGCCTTTGCAGGAGATCATATTGTAGCTGCAAATAATATTTATGGAGGTTCAATTAACCTTTTAGAGTACACACTTCCAAATTATGGAGTAACTACAACATTTGTGAAGCCAGATCCTAAGGAGATTGATAAGGCTATTAAGGATAATACTAAGGCTGTGTTTATTGAAACACTAGGAAATCCTAATAGTGATGTTGTAGATATCGAAGAAATTGCAAAGATTGCGCATAAGCACAACATTCCACTTGTAGTTGATTCAACATTCGCAACTCCATATCTTGTAAGACCATTAGAGTATGGTGCAGATATAGTAGTACATTCTGCAACTAAGTTTATTACAGGTCATGGAACAGGACTTGGAGGAGTAATTATTGAGGGTGGAAAGTTTGATTGGAGAAAGAGTGGAAAGTTTCCACATCTTGTAAATCCAAATCCATCATACCATGGTGTATCATTCTATGATGCAGTTGGACCTGCGGCTTTCGTAACATATATAAGAGCAATTCTTTTACGTGATACAGGAGCTGCAATTTCTCCAGTAAATGCGTTTATCGCATTACAGGGTCTTGAGACATTATCTCTTCGTGTAGAGCGTCACGTAGAGAATGCCTTAAAGGTAGTTAAGTATTTAGAGTCTAATCCAAAGGTATTAAAGGTACATCATCCATCAGTATCTAAGGATAAGGCACAACAAGCTCTATATAAGAAGTACTTCCCTAATGGAGGAGGTTCTATATTTACATTTGAGGTAAATGGAAGTGAAGAGGATACATTAAAGTTTATTGATAACCTAAAGCTATTCTCATTGCTTGCTAATGTAGCAGATGTAAAGTCTCTTGTAATACATCCTGCATCAACAACTCACTCAGAGCTTAACGATGAGGAGCTTGAGGCTGTAGGTATCTACAAGAATACAGTAAGATTATCAATTGGTACAGAGCATATTGATGATATCATTGATGATCTAGAGAATGCGTTTAAAGCTATCTAGTTAGTTGAAATATATTACCCCAAGTGATACAATAAATACTAGTAAAGCACTAGGAATGGGGTGTATTTGATGATTTCAACAAAAGGAAGATATGCATTAAGATTAATGATTGATATAGCTGCCTATTCAAATGGTAATGTTGTATCCTTAAAGGATATATCAGCAAGGCAGAATATTTCAATTAAATATTTAGAGCAGGTTGTATCCCTGCTTACAAGAAGCCAGCTTCTTATAAGCGTTAGAGGAAACAATGGAGGATATAGGCTTGTAAAGGATCCTAAGGATTACAAGGTGGGAGAGATACTTGTAGCCGCAGAAGGAACACTTGCTCCTGTATCATGCCTGCAGACTGAGGTTAATACATGTCCAAGAGCACTTGGCTGTGCAACTATTGATTTCTGGCAAGGCTTCTACAAGGTAGTAAATGATTATGTAAACGGAGTAACCTTAGAGGACCTTGCAGTAAAGGAAAGAGCAAGAATAGGTAATGACTATTCAATATAATAAGATAAAGAAAAAATAAAGGAGAATATGAAATGAGTAAAATATATAAGAGTGTGGCTGACCTAGTAGGTCATACACCATTAGTAGAGTTAGTTAATTTTAATAAGAATAATAAGCTTGAGGCTACAATTGTAGCTAAGCTAGAGGGATTAAATCCTGCAGGTTCTGCAAAGGATAGAATTGCAAAGCAAATCATCCTTGATTATGAGGAGGCAGGAGTTTTAAAGAAGGGTGCTACTATTATTGAGCCAACAAGCGGTAATACAGGTATTGGTCTTGCAGCTCTTGCTGCCGCAAGAGGATATAGACTAATAATTACATTACCAGATACAATGTCATTAGAGCGTCGTAACCTTATTAAGGCTTACGGAGCAGAGCTTGTATTAACTGAAGGTGCAAAGGGAATGAAGGGAGCTATAGCTAAGGCTGAGGAGCTTCAAAAGGAAATTCCTAATTCAGTTATTGCAGGACAATTTGTTAATCCATCTAATCCTAAGGCACATTATCTAGCAACAGGTCCTGAAATTTGGGAGGATACTGATGGTAATGTAGATATTTTCGTGGCAGGAGTAGGTACAGGAGGTACTATCTCTGGTGTTGGTAAGTATTTAAAGGAGAAGAATCCTAATATAAAGATTGTTGCTGTAGAGCCTAAGACTTCAGCAGTACTTTCAACAGGAGTTGCAGGTCCTCATAAGATTCAAGGGATTGGTGCAGGATTTGTACCAAAGACTTTGGACACAACAATCTATGATGAGATTATTGCCGTACCTAATGAGGAAGCATTCGCAGTAGGTAGTGAGGTTGTTAAGAGTGATGGAGTATTTATTGGTATTTCATCAGGAGCTGCATTATACGCAGCACGTGAGCTTGCAAAGCGTCCTGAGAATAAGGGAAAGAGAATTGTAGTATTATTACCAGATAATGGTGATAGATATCTTTCAACTCCATTATTTAATAATTAATTATAAGTCCACTTCGGTGGACTTTTTCTTTATTAATTGAGCGTAAATCCTATTACAAAAACAAATATATGATATAATTAAGTTGTATTTTTTAGGAGGTTTTTTATGGAAATTAGTAATGATATTAAGTATATTGGAGTAAATGACCATACAATAGATATGTTTGAGGGACAATACATTGTACCAAACGGTATGTCATATAACTCTTATGTTATATTAGATGATAAGATTGCAGTACTTGATACTGTTGACCTAGATTTTAAGGCTGAGTGGTTAAATAACCTAGATAAGGCTCTTAATGGAAGAGTACCTGATTATTTAATTGTTCACCATATGGAGCCTGACCATTCATCTATTATTAAGGATTTCACAGATAAATATAATAACGCAGTTGTTGTAGCATCTATGGCAGCCTTTAATATGATGAAGAATATGTATGGACAGGATTATAACCCTAATAAGCTTGTTGTAAAGGAGGGAGATGAGCTTCCTTTAGGAAAGCACACTCTAAGGTTTGTTCAAGCTCCAAATGTACACTGGCCAGAGGTTATAATGTCATATGATATGTGTGATAAGGTATTATTTAGTGCAGACGCATTTGGAAAGTTTGGAGCTAATGATATAGAAGATCCTGAAGGATGGGCTTGTGAAGCAAGACGCTATTACTTTGGAATTGTTGGAAGATTTGGTGTAAATGTTCAAAATGTATTAAAGAAGCTTCAAGCACTTGAAATTAATACTATTTGCTCACTACATGGACCAGTATTAAATGATAACATTTCATATTATATTGGATTATATGATACATGGAGTAAATATGAGCCTGAAGCAAAGGGTGTAAGTATTTGCTATACATCAGTTTATGGTAATACTAAGAATGCCGTATTATATCTTGAGGAAAAGCTTAAGGATAAGGGAGTAGAGGTTGAGGTATTTGATCTTGCTCGTGATGATATGGCAGAGGCTATAGAAAGTGCATTTGAGCTAGATAGATTAGTACTTGCGACTACAACATATAATGGAGGAATGTTCCCATTCATGGAAACATTCATCAATACTCTTGCAGAGCATAACTATCAAAATAGAAGGATTGCTCTTGTTGAAAATGGAATGTGGGGACCAATGGCAAATAAGGCTATGAAGGCTAAGCTTGAGGGATTTAAGGATATTACATTTGCAGAAAATAATGTAACAATTAAGGGAGCATTAAACGATGAGTATAAGGCTAAGCTTGATGCTCTTGCAGATGAACTTGCAAAATAATTACAATAAAAGAGCCAAACGGCTCTTTTTTGTGCTATAATGTCATAGGAAAAGGTGATAGTTTTGAGTTTTATAGTTACAAAGGCGTACATTTATAATACCAAAACCTGTAAGCTATTAGCGATTAAAAGAAGTAATAGTGATGCAAGACCTGGTGTGTGGGAAAATCCAGGTGGGGGTTTAAAGCATTATGAAACTGCCAATGACGGAATTAAACGAGAGGTAATGGAGGAAACAGGTCTTATTATTAAGAATCCTGAGTTCTTATATGATGATCCACTAAAAAACACTAATATAGTATTTAAGAACTATATAGCATACACAGATAAAGAGGACATCACATTATCAGATGAGCACACTGAATATAAGTGGCTAGATGTAAATGATTATCTAAATATTATTGATGAGGGAATTAAAGATAACTTCAATAGACATCAGGTAATTTATCATCTAAAGTAAGAAGGGCAATAATGCCCTTTTTATTTTATAACAAAAAACGGTGTATTTATTTTATACACCGCTTTATTATTACTTTGTAATTTTTTGTTCAAATTTATTCTTTTCAATTCCCTTAGGAACATCAATTGGATAATTACCACTAAAGCATCCATCACAGAAGTATAGGCCTTCCTTTTTAGCAAGCTCATGTGAACCCTCTAGTGAAAGATATGATAATGAATCAGCTCCAAGAGCCTTAGCAATTTCTTCATTAGTGCTATACTTACAAGCAATTAGGTTTTCTTCACTATCTACATCAGTACCGAAGTAGCAAGGATGCTTGAATGCTGGAGCTGATGATAGGAAGTGAACCTCTGTGGCTCCTGCCTCACGAAGAAGCTTAATAATTTCCTTAGAAGTTGTACCACGGACAATAGAGTCATCAATAAGGATTACTCTCTTACCCTTTACAACCTCCTTTACAACGTTAAGCTTAATCTTAACTGTATTACGTCTTTCCTCTTGGCTAGGCTTTATAAATGATCTTCCGATGTATTTGTTTTTTACAAATCCCATTCCATATTGGATTCCTGATGCCATACTATATCCTAGTGCCGCATCAAGTCCTGAATCAGGTACTCCAATTACTACATCAGCATCAATCTTATTTTCTTTAGCTAAGATCTTACCTGCAGTAATACGAGCTTGGTGTACATTTACACCCTCAATATATGAATCTCCTCTTGCGAAGTAGATATATTCAAATACACAAAGAGTATGCTTTCTCTTTCCAACATGAGTCATAATTGACTCAACACCCGCATCAGAGATTACAACAATCTCTCCTGGTAAAATATCACGAACGAATGTACCCTCAATTGCATCAATAGCACAAGACTCTGATGATAGGATATATCCACCATCCTTACTACGACCAAGGCATAGGGGTCTAAATCCATTAGGATCTCTAAATCCAACCATCTTAGTAGGTGACATAGCAATACAAGAATAAGCACCTGCTATTTCTGTCATAGTTGTTTCAATAGCGGCTTCAATAGAAGGAGCAGTTAATCTGTTATCAACAATAGAATATGCGATTGATTCAGTATCTGATGTACCATGGAAGATAGCTCCATTAAGCTCATACTTTCTTCTAAGCTCATCAGCATTAGTTAGGTTACCATTGTGTACAAGTGCAAGGTTTCCCTTCATATGACGTACAACAAGTGGTTGAATATTATTAATGTTATTACCACCAGTAGTAGAGTATCTAACATGACCTACAGCCATGTTACCCTCTCCAAGACGTGCAAGGATATCCTTAGTGAAGAAGTCACCAACAAGACCTGCACCCTTTTGATAATTAATAACACCATCATCACATACAGCAATACCAGCACTTTCCTGACCTCTATGCTGTAAAGCATATAGGGCAATATATAGGTCATGTGCTACATTTCTTTTTTTAGTTTCGAAAATACCGAAAACTCCACATTCCTCGTGAATAGAATCAAACATAAAGTGTATCTCCTTTTATTGCATTAAGAATAATAATATTTTAATTTTTTGTATGCTGGTTGTAAATAAAATTTTAATAAAATTTCATAAAGTTCATAATGAAAACGTATATCACGAATAATATTTCATGGTATAAGAAGACTGTTACCTTGTAATAGAGTTTTAATATATATCCATAATTTGCTTAAATTCAGACAAAAAGCTTAAAAACATCTTAGATTTATTATCTTTTTTATATTTAAAAAAGAAGTCTAATATGATATACTTAATTTAGTTTAGGGGTGTTATAAATGGTAGGATATTGGAATTACACTGTATGGTTAACATACATATCCACTTTATTAGCAGTTTTAGGAGTTTCATTATGTATAATTAATCCAGGACATTCAGCAGATTATGCTGTTTTATGCTTGCTTGTATGTGGTGGGCTTGATATGTTTGATGGTAAGGTTGCTAGAACTAAGAAGGATAGAACTGAGTTTGAAAAGGATAATGGTATTCAAATTGA
The DNA here is from genome assembly GCA_024698125.1 of Acholeplasmatales bacterium. GTDB lineage: Bacteria > Bacillota_I > Bacilli_A > Acholeplasmatales > Anaeroplasmataceae > UBA3206. Next base: position 14,249 of record JAILRQ010000102.1, on the reverse strand, counting down.
TTCATTATCAGATTTACTAGCTTTTGGAATCCTTCCAGCAGCAATAGCATTAAGATTATTCTTGGATTCATCAATTAAAGAGCATAGCATTGCTTTTGCAATTGTAGTAGTGGCATTATTATTCTATGTTTTATTTGGTCTTGTAAGACTTGGATACTTTAATGCATTAGAGCATGAAAGAAGTAAGACTGATGATTCAGTCCTTAAGTTCTATACAGGAATGCCTATAACAATGGCCGCATTCTTCATGCCTATTGCTTATTTATTTAAGTTTACTAATATGTCTAGCCTAGCCTTCGCATGGCTATACTTTGCAGTGCTTGTGATACTTGGCTTATTATTTGTATTAAAGATTAAGGTACCAAAGGCTGGTAAGAAAATGATTATAGCCTTTAGTGTATTTGGATGCTTATTTTTAATAGCATTTGTGCTATTAAAGTTTATGTAGTAAATGATTGCCTCAGCTGAGGCAATTTATTTCGTTTAAAGGGAAGCAGTATTATGTGTAATAGATGTGGACGTAAGTTTGAATAAAAGGGAGTATGTATGAAAAAGGGTAAGCTATGGAAGAAAATAGTTAAATACATATTAATAGTAGCCTTGTTTGCATTCTCATTTTGGTATCTATTTAAGGATATAGATATAAGTGAGATTAAGCATGGTGTTAAGGATTTAAAGCCATTCTTTTTAACTCTAGCCTTTATTATGGTGTTTGCCCAAATATTTATCCAAGGGCTATGCTATATAGTAATGGGTAGGGGGCTTGGAGTAAAGCTTAATCCATTTAATGCCTATGGCTATGTATCAGTTGATCTTTTCTTTTCTCAGCTAACACCATTTGCTGTCGGAGGACAGCCAATGATGGTATATGAGATGAAGAGCAAGGGTGGAATAGAGGTCGCAAAGACTACACCTATGGTGCTTTTATATTCATTTATGAATAAGTTTGCGCTAATAGTTATGGCAATTATTGCGGCTATATTCTATTTTAAGGATTTCTTTGCAGGAACTGATAGTGCCTTAATGATAGGCCTTATTATATTTGGTGTTATATCAAATATTCTTATCGCCTCATTTAGCCTAGCTTTAATGGTTATGGGTAATGTTGTTTATAAGGTTGGTATAAGATTAATATTCTGGCTTCATAAGCATAATCTTGTTAAGAATCCATATCAAAGAGCTCGTGCCTTAAGGAAGATGGTTAGAAACTATAAGGGTTCTAGTAGATACTTTAAGAAGCATATACCAACAGTATTTATTGTGTTCCTACTTTGTATATTAAAAAGAATTGCGACATTCGCAATTGCTTATTTCATATATAAGGGGCTAGGTCTTAGTGGACATAGCTTCATATATATAATTGCATGCCAAACAGTATATGCTCTTATATCTGACTCATTCCCAATACCTGGAGGAATTGGAGCTGCTGAGGTATCAATTAAGAGCCTATATAGTGGAATATATGAAGCATCAGGAGATGCAGTTGCTGACCTAGCTGCATTGCTTGTACGTGGTATAAGCTATTATGGATTAATATTAGTTAGTGGTGTTACAACTATGATTGTAATGTCAGGTAAGAAGAAAAAGAAGGAAGAGATTATAGATGAAAAATGTATTAAAGAAGCTTCACCAGCTTCTAGTCAAGCATTATAGCTTTATATTTGTGGCGCTATTATTTATAGCCATAATCATTAAGCAAATATATTATGTTGGTATGGCTGATAGTAATTATCATTTTGCGTTTAAGTTTATATATGGATTAAAGGAATGTGGATGGCTTTTAATACTATTATGCTTAACATATATAGTACTATTTAGCTTTGCGCTATTATTCAATAATGTTGGAAGATATATATGGGTTATTGCAATATATGCTATATCATTAGGATTTATAGTAGCAGATCTTGCATATACTAGATTCTTCCAAGGCCCATCAAGCCTATTCTGGAAGATTATGCCACATAATAGTAATAATAATGTAGTAATGTCCTTATGGGTACATTACTCACCAACAGATGGTCTATTCTTTGTGGATTCATTCCTATTTACATTTATGTTTATATGGGGTCTTGTAAAGCATAGATTTACATATCATAAATATAGATTAGTATCTAAGGCTGGTACAATCCTTACATCATTATTTATGGTATGCTTTTTAACACTTATTACATCAAATAAGACTGTTAATTCACTTAACTCAACAGATAAGGCCGCAGCCTATGGAAACTTTATGTATCATATAGTTGATATAGTACAGCTTCCAGCCTACAATAAAACTGTTACTATGTCATCTGATGATAATGAGGATTATATTGAGTATGAGGAGGCTATCCTAGAGGATATGAATAATAGCACTGATAGCTTTGGCCTTGAGGATATAATGAAGGATTCAAACCTTATTGTTTTACAAATGGAGGCTATTGAATCATTTGTTGTTGGAAATGCTATAACTGATTCAAATGGTGTAGCTCATGAGATTACACCAAATATCAATAAGCTATTAGGTCATAGTGTTCAAATGAACACCATTGAGCAGGTTCATCTTGGAAACAGCTCAGACTGTGATTTGATGTTTATGACAGGTCAATATCCTGTATCTAGTGTTATTACCTTTAACCAATATGAAAGATCTGAATATTATAGCCTTGCAGAAGCCCTAGAGAAAGAAGGCTATAAGACATCATATCTTAATGGAGCCTATGGTTCAACTTGGAACTACAAGGGTGTAATGGATTCAACTATTGGATTTAATGAGGTTCATTATGGTGATGAGATAGTATACAACGAGGATGAGACTCTAAAATATGATGAGGACTATGGAATGGATTATGTATGTGGATATATCAATGATAATTCACTACTAAGATATGAGGAGCAAATACTTTCACAGTATAGCTCTACTGATAGATTCTATAATCACATTGTATTATGCTCATCACATGTACCATTCCATTGTCCAGATGTTATAGATATGGACTTCCTTGGAAATGATACTGGATTAAGAAAGGAGCTAGGATCTTATTTCTATGAATATGTATCTCTAGCTCATTATGTTGATTATTGTATTGGAAGATTTATTGATGATTTAGATGAATTGGGAATACTTGAGAATACCTCAATTGTTGTAATGGGAGACCATGGTGGAATTCATAAGTATATGTCAAATAGAACAAAGCGTAATGTAGAGTCTAAGAGTAAGTATAAGTGGACAACTAGTGCAAAGGACTACTCAGTGCTTACAGTTCTATATAATAAGAATATTGATGGTCATTATGTAATCGGAAAGAATGGCTATGATTATAACTTTAATATAGATACATATGATGCAAAGGAATATAACGATAACATTTGTGGACAAATCGATGTATTACCTACATTAGCATACATGTATGATATAGAGGATTATTTCTATTATAATAAGAATGGTACTATGGTACGTACTCTTATGGGAAGAAATATGCTTAAGTCATCATTAAGCTATGCCCAAAAGGCAAGCTTTGATATAGTTGGTAAAATCCCTTCAGATTTAAAGATTTTAAAGAGGGGTAAGTATTTATCAAACCAAATAATAAAAAGCCAGTATTTTGGCAAAAAAGAAGCCTAGAATTAATCTAGGCTTTTTCTTTGTATTAGTCCTTTGAACTTGATGACTTTCCTTGGAATTGAGCAATGATTTGAAGAACTCTTAGTACTAGCTCTAGGAATGCAATAATCATGTTATTAACATACTCTAGGTTATATACCTTATATAGTCCCTTGATTTGTTCAATCTCTGTATCATTCGCAAGATTTTCCTTCTTAAGGATTTCAATTGATTTTTCTTGAGCCTTAGTTTCGGCCTTAAGAATAACAACTGTTAGGGCAAATGATATTGCGTAAAGAATAACTCCAAGTCCAGCACATGTAAATGCTACAGCGTAGTTAGGATCCTTATCTAATGCACTAGCAATTAGAAGGTCAATTACTATTCCAATGATTACAAGTGGAAGGAACATAAGTGGTCCAAACATTTGTAATGGAATAAGCTTATTACGCTTCATCATTATTGGGTCATGCTCTTTATCAAGAATGGCAAGTGATGACTTTTGAGCGGCCATCGCAAGAGAAGTAACACTATTCTTTTTATAGGTGAATCTTCTAAGTCTTACCTTTTTCCATACATGAGAATATGAATTACCCCAAATAAATGATCCTGTAGCCTTAACCTTTATATGCTGTAGGTCATTATCATCTAGAATCTTTCGCGCAACCTCAAGTCCTGTCATATCACAAGAGTTCTTTGTATGATTTAGCTTGTTATACTTGAAGAATAGAATTATTGAAATAAATACTCCAATTAGGGTAAATATTACAATAAGTCCTGCGACTACAAGCATCGCAAAGGCTAAGATATCAGAAGTAGCTCCTGTAGACTCCTTTATCGCATCGATAATTTCATTCATAATTAAACACCTCTTTCCCACAATGCTTATTTTACCATTTTTTATTAAATATTAAAAGAAAGAAAGGAGGCCTTTTTCAAGACCTCCTTATGGAGTTATGTAGCCTCCATATTAAAAATATTTGTTTAATAGGGAGAGTTAGTTATTTATGAAAAAATATGGAGACTAGTAGGTTACCCTACATCTATATACTATCACAATTAATTTTTGTTGGCTAGTGTTTTGCACAATCTCTTGCAAAGATTATTACAATGTGCATATATTTCTCCAAAGCATTGGTCAAAATCTCTTGTATACCAAGGGTCATCTACATCAACCTCAGTATTAGAATATTCACATAGCTTATGTATTTTTGGACTATCACCTAGCATACGGCGAATATTTTGCATATTATAGGTATCCATACCAATAATCAAATCAAAGGAATCTAAATCAGCCTTTACGATACGAGAAGCACTATGCTTTTCATATGGTATGCTATTATTTGATAACACCTTTTTAGCAGGTGGATAAATATCATTTCCAATCTCCTCCATAGAAGTGGCCTTGGATGTAATATATAATTCCTTATCTATTGAATATTTCTTGGCAAGTGATTTCATTATAAACTCTGCCATTGGGCTACGGCAAATATTGCCGTGGCATATAAATAGTATACGTATCATAAATTATTCCTCACTATCAGTTGTCTCCTCAATAGGCTCTAATCCGATTTCATCAAGCATGAAATCTATAACCTCATCATCTTTAAAGTAGTTAGAATGCTCTACATTCTCAAATAGCTTAAGCTCTCCATTTGGATAAGCATCTCTTAGCTTCTCCTGCATACCTACAGATAGTGTAAAATCGCTTCGAGAACCCATTATAAAGGCTTTGCACTCTACATTCTTGGCGTAATCAATAGTTTTTATATTGTTTGAAATAAATACCTTTAATGGACCATAGAAAATAGGAGTAGTTCTATTATAGATATCAGCATTATCTCTAAATCCTGATACTACAAATAGCTTTTCTACCTCACGAACGGATGCTAGGTATGTTGCCATACCAGTACCATAGCTATGACCTATTACATAAATGGTTTTATCAGGATATGTAGATTTAATATAATCATAGACATCAACAGCTGTTTTTTTCATGGTTTTAAGATTCATATGGCCCTTACTATCCTGTGATCCATAATAATCTGGAGAAATAAATGTACAGTTAAAGATGCTAGCATTTTTACCTACAACATTATAGGCAATATTATAATTACCACCAAAGAAGATGATGACTTGCTCTGAATCAGAATCAAGCCTATATCCATATCCAGTAAGCTTTTCATTCATTTGTATGAACTCAGGTTCAACAACTGGATCATCCATTTTTGACTTTTGAGTAAAGCTCATATAGCATATACGCTCCTGAATGAAGTTTACTCCAAACATAAAAACTAAAAAGAACATTAAAATCTTTAAACAAACTCTAACGTAATTCATATTAACGCCTCCCCTCAAGGCTTCCCTAATTTAATAATAACTCAAATAGGATGACCTTTCAAGCGATATAAAGAAAAATAGGTAGTATAACTACCTATTAAATCTCATATATATCGTCATCTGGCTCGTCTGGAGTAATTCCAAGCTCCTCAGCAACCTCATACATTATTTCATTAATTCCTTGGTATCCATCCTTAAACATTTCAGATGTTACATCACTAAGTAGCTGAAACATTGTATCAGGAGCATTAGTATGAGTATCAATATACTGCATAGTACGTTGCTCTAGATCATCAAGTGTTTTCTTTTGGGCAATGTTATTTGGAGCTACATTTTCAAGCTCTGCCTGGAAGTCATTAATGTATAGAAGAAGATTTATAGTCTTACTGCATTTCTCCATCTCATCCATCTTAGAGTTGAAGTCATGCTTAAGAATTAAATCAATGGTATTAAAATGATCATGTAGATAATTGAATCCACTTTGGAAGATGATTTCCTCATCCTTGCTCATCTTATAGTGATTGTTTGTAACCTCATTATAGAAGAAGTCACATACAGCAATTACATGTGGGAATCTACGAATTATAGCACTACCATTCTTTAAAAGAGTGTCTATAAGAGTGTAGTTATCAAATTTCCAATTGGCATAATCAGTTAAAATATCCATTTTATCACCACTATCTAGTCTTCATTTGAGGGAATAGAATTACATCACGAATTGACTCAGACTCTGTTAAGAAGATAACAAGTCTATCAATTCCAATTCCAATTCCTCCAGCAGGAGGCATTCCATACTCTAAAGACTCTACGAAATCAGTATCCATTTCGTTAGCCTCATCATTTCCAGCTTCCTTCTCAGCAAGCTGCTCTAGGAATCTTTCCTTTTGATCAATTGGGTCATTTAGCTCAGTATAAGCATTAGCGAACTCATGTCCTCCAATGAATAGCTCAAAACGTTGAACAAATCTTGGGTCCTGTGGGTCCTTCTTTGTAAGAGGTGAAATCTCAATTGGGTGTCCCATTAGGAATGTTGGTTGAATTAATGTCTTTTCTCCATACTCCTCGAAGAAGGCATTAATAATATGTCCTACAGAGATGAAGTGAGGCTCAACCTTAACATTATGCTTCTTAGCAAGCTCACAAGCCTCCTCGAATGTATAATTGTTATTCTTGAAGTCAACACCAGTTTGCTCCTTAATTACATCACACATAGTAACTCTACGGAATGGCTTAGAGATATCAATCTTAGCACCCTCTCTATCGAATGGGTTTAAGAACTCCTCCTTATGGCATACCTTATCGGCTGCACTCTTAATTACACCCTCACAGATATCCATCATTGACTCTAGGTCTCCGAAGGCTTGATATAGCTCAACTGTAGTGAACTCTGGGTTATGAGTCTTATCCATACCCTCATTACGGAAGATACGTCCAATTTCATAAACTCTTTCTAGTCCTCCAACAAGAAGTCTCTTTAGGTGAAGCTCTGTTGCGATACGTAGATAGAAGTCAGCATCAAGCGCATTATGGTGTGTAATGAATGGACGAGCAGAAGCTCCTCCTTGAATATTTTGAAGAACTGGAGTTTCAACCTCGATGAATCCTAGTGAATCAAAATATGATTGCATTGCACGAATGATTTGAGGTCTCATAATAGCTGTCTTCTTAGCATCCTCATTCATAATAAGGTCTAGGTAACGACGTCTATATCTCTCTTCCTTATCTTGAAGACCATGGAATTTCTCAGGTAGAGGTCTTACTGCCTTAACTAGGTGAGTATAAGAAGTACACTTAATAGTAATCTCACCTGTTTGTGTTAGCATAACAGTTCCCTTAGTTCCAACGAAGTCTCCTAAATCTGCCATCTTAAATAATGCATATTGCTCCTCACCTACTACATCCTTACGGATATAAACCTGGATGAATCCAGACTTATCCTGTAGTGAGTAGAAGGAAGCCTTACCCATCTTACGGATAAACATAATACGTCCAGCAACATTAACCTCAAGGTTTAATCCCTCGATGTATTCATGAAGCTGTGCCTTATGCTCCTCCTCTGAAAGGTTTGTGTGAGCTGCATTAAACTCATCTATAGCCTTCATAGCCTTGGCTTTAACATCAGAAGCATGTGCATCTGTGTCATATCTTTGACCAAATGGGTCAATACCAAGCTCTCTTAATTTATCTAGCTTTTCACGTCTAACAATCTCTTGATCAGAAAGTTTTTGTTCCATAATATAACCTCCAAAAAGTAATCCATATTATTATATCATAATAATTTGGTAAAACGCAAATAAATTTATGGTGTATAGCGTTTTAGCAAATAAAATAAAAAGGAGCAGTGCTCCTTTCTATAATTTAAGCCTTATTTGATGAGTGAAGAACATCTCTCATCTTATGTCTTACTGCCTCAGTAATGTTATCACGTGCAACACCAAGTGGCTTACGTGGATCGAATACTGTAGGGTTATCTAGAATATACTTACGCATTGGTGCATAGCAAGCAAGTCTAATATCAGAATCAATATTAATCTTACATACAGCCATCTTAGAAGCCTTAGATAATAGCTCCTCTGGTACTCCTAGGGCATCCTTCATATCTCCACCACACTCGTTAAACATCTTAACGTAGTCTTGAAGTACGGAAGAAGCTCCATGTAATACGATAGGGAATCCTGGAAGACGTCTTGAAACCTCCTCTAGAATATCAAATCTTAATTGTGGCTTAGTACCTGGCTTGAACTTGAATGCTCCATGTGATGTTCCAATAGCGATAGCTAGTGAATCAACACCAGTTCTCTTAACGAAATCCTCAACAGTGTTAGGATCAGTATATGATGAATGCTCAACATTAACCTCATCCTCAATACCTGCAAGTGTTCCAAGCTCTCCCTCAACTGTAACATAAGGAGTGTGTGCATGTGCATACTCACATACCTTCTTAGTTACCGCAACATTCTCCTCATAAGGTAATGAAGAACCATCAATCATAACAGAAGTGAATCCTGTATCAATACACTCCTTACAAATCTCAAATGAATCTCCATGGTCTAGGTGAAGTGCAATAGGAAGCCCTGAATCAATAACAGCAGCCTCAACTAGCTTTTGTAGGTATACTGGGTTAGCATACTTTCTAGCTCCTCTAGATACCTGAAGAATAATTGGTGATTTTTCAAGCTTTGCAGCCTCAACTATTCCTTGAATAGTTTCCATATTGTTAATGTTAAAAGCACCAACGGCATATCCTTCGTCATATGCCTTCTTTAACATTTCTAATTCGTTTACTAATGGCATAATAGCCCTCCTTTTTTTCCATAAACAAATTATACTACAAAAAGTGCTCATTTTAAAGTATAATTATATTAAAGTTAAGGAGGGCTAACCATGAATAAGAAATATATAATATTTGATTTTAATGGGACAATCCTTAATGATGTAGATTTAGGATTAAAGCTTATAAATCAGTTTCTCTTAGAGCAGAATAAGCCAACACTTGATATGGATAGATATAGACATATCTTTGGCTTTCCTATAAGAGATTACTATATAAGAGCAGGCCTTGATTTAAATATGGATAGGTTTGAGGATTTAGCTATAGTTTATAACGATAGATATATGAGAGAATCATTATCATGTAAGCTATATCCTGATGTATATGACCTACTTTGTGAGCTAAGAGATATGGGGCATTATCTTATATGCCTATCATCATCTGAAATAAATAACCTAACCTTCCAGCTTAAGTATTATAAGATATATTCCTTCTTCAATAAGGTGCTTGGTACATCTAATGTTGAGGGTGGAAGTAAGGTTATGATAGGCTATAGCTTTATTAAGGAAAACAATATAGACCCTAAGGATATCATATGTGTAGGGGACTCACTTCACGATATAGAGGTAGCAGATCTTATTGGCTGTAAGGGTGTGCTTTTTAGTGGAGGACATCAGCATGAGGATTTTTTTAAGGGTCATGATGTGATTGATAAGCTTAGTGATATAAAGAAGTATTTATAATAAAAAAATATCCTGCAGAGATTAATCTGCAGGATTTATTTTTCTTTCACTTATTAGCTCATACATTTTATCTGTATCAGCTTTTTTTGTTGAATCTAGAAGCTCAAGTACTCTAATCTTTACCTCTTTATTTCCAAAAAGGATAGTGATTATATCACCAGGCTTAAGCTGTGAGCTTGGCTTGGCAATTTTATCATTAAGAAGGATACGCTCATCAGAGGCAACCTCCTTAGCAAGGGTTCTACGCTTAATAACTCTAGAAACCTTTAAGAACTTATCTAGTCTCATTATTATTATCCTCTGAAGAGTTATCCTCAGTGCTGTTATCTAATGTGTTATCCTCTGAAGGAGTATCATCCATAGGCTTCTCCTCTAAAGGCTTTTCCTCTGAAGGAGTAGAAGGAGTAACTGGCTCTACATTATGAGGTGTTACTGATTCAATGTTACGTCCACAGTTAATGCAGAACATAGCATCCTTTTTATTTTCAGTACCACATGTAGGGCAAGCCTTAGTAGCATTTTCAGCTGCCTTCATCATAGCTTCCTTAGCCTCACGCTCAGCCTTGATTCTATCACGATCATCCCAACGCTTTAAATGCATAGTCTCTGCGATTTCATCAATATCAGCCTTAGTTAATGTTTCAACCTTCTTTAGGTATTCAGCAATAGTATTTAATAGGTCAATGTTTTCTGTAAGAATTCTCTTACAATCAGTGTAGCACTCTTCAATAATCTTACGTTGCTCTCTATCGATTTCAAGAGCTACCTGGTCAGAGAAGTTCTTTTCCTTCATATAGTCACGTCCTAAAAAAACTGATCCTGTTTGCTGCTCATATTGAACAGGTCCTAAAGAAGACATTCCATACTCTGTAACCATAGAACGAGCGATACGTGTTGCTCTTTGGAAATCGTTAGAAGCACCAGTTGATACCTCATTGAATGTAATCTCCTCAGCAACTCTTCCTCCAAGAAGACCTGTTATTTGGTCTAGTAGAGAACGCTTAGTTTCAAAATATGTTTCCTGCTCTGGAAGCATTAGTGTATAACCACCAGCTTGTCCACGAGGAATAATTGTAACCTTTTGAACAACATTGGCATGCTCAAGCTTTAATCCAATTACAGCATGACCTGCCTCATGATGTGCAACTAAATCCTTTTCGTGCTCTGAATACTTTCTGCTCTTCTTAGCAGGTCCCATCATAACACGGTCTGTTGCCTCATCTAAATCATCAGCTGAAATTACCTTTCTATTATCACGAGCGGCAAGGATTGCTGCCTCGTTTAATAGATTCTCAATATCAGCTCCACTAAATCCTGGGATACGAGCTGCAAGCTCATCAAGCTTAACATCCTCTGCTAAATGCTTGTTTCTTGCATGTACCTTTAGGATTGCCTCACGTCCTGTAACATCAGGAGCAGAAATAGTGATTTGTCTATCAAATCTTCCTGGTCTTAATAGCGCAGGGTCTAATACGTCTGGTCTATTTGTTGCGGCCATAACAATGATTCCTAGGTTAGTAGAGAATCCGTCCATTTCAACTAGTAGCTGGTTAAGTGTTTGCTCACGCTCATCGTGTCCTCCACCCATTCCAGCACCACGCTGTCTTCCTACCGCATCAATCTCATCGATAAAGATAATACATGGATGCTGCTCCTTAGCTTGCTTGAATAAATCACGCACACGAGAAGCTCCAACTCCAACGAACATCTCCACAAACTCTGAACCAGAGATTGAGAAGAATGGTACTCCAGCCTCACCAGCAACAGCTCTTGCTAGTAAAGTTTTTCCTGTACCTGGAGGACCGAATAGTAGAATTCCCTTTGGAATTCTTGCACCCATATCGGCATATTTCTTAGGAGACTTAAGGAAGTCTACAACCTCAATAAGCTCTTGCTTTTCCTCATCACATCCAGCTACATCATCAAATGTAACCTTTCCACCATTAGACTTTCTTGCATTAGACTTGGCAAAGTCAAATGCCTTAGAGTTTCCACTAGATCTTGAGATAAGTATAATTGCTCCAATGATTAATACATATGGAAGAAGATACATTATCCAAGTCATTGCAGCATTTGTTGAAATTGTCTTTAATGTAATGTCAACATTATATGTAGCTCCAACAAGCTCATCATATTGAGACTCTGTTACATTAATCTTATAATAGATAACCTCAGTATGCTCAGCATCTTCATAAATAGTACCCTTAATAATATAGATACCCTCATTAGATTCACCAGCAGGCTTAGCAGAACCTGAGATATATCTATCCTCAGTAATAGCAGATGTAAGCTCACTATACTCGATAGTTTCATAGCTTGTAGCCTTAAGCTTTGAGTAAGCAAACCATACACCAATTATCAATAGAATAACTAGAATATATGCTCCAAATGATGAAAAGAATCCTCCCTTTCTTCTATTTGGAGTATTATTTTTGTTTTGATTGTTTTGCTGATTGTTTTGATTTTGATTGTTTTGTTGATTATTATCCATCACATAACTCCTTACTAATATTACTTATATAATTCTTCCTTTAACACACCAATATATGGAAGATTTCTATATGCTTCATTAAAATCTAGACCATATCCTACTACAAACTCATTAGGAACTGTAGTACCAACATAGTCTACATGAAGATCAAACTTTCTTTTAACATCCTTAGATAGAAGAACACAGGTCTTAACTGATTTAGCGCCTCTCTTTTTTAAAATATCTACTATTTCATATAGAGTAGCACCTGAGTCAATAATATCATCTACAATAATAACATCCTGACCACTAACATCCTCATCTAAATCCTTCTTAATAATAATTGAACCAGTAGATACTGTTCCATTATATGAAGAGCAGTCCATATAATCAGTTCTAATATATGTATTGATATTCTTGATTAAATCTGACATAAAAGGCTCACAACCCTTTAATAGTCCAACTACTATAGGATTCTTATCCTTATAGTCAGACTCAATTTGCTTTCCAAGTCTTTTACAGCAATCTATAATTTCATCCTCAGATATTAGAACCTTAGCTAAATCATTTTGCATATTATTTCACCTCTAAAACTAGGAATATATCATAATTATCCCTATACTTATGAATCGCTTCAGCCTTGGCTAGATTATAAACCCAAAGGATATTATCATTACCATCAACAAGAAGAGGAATATTATCCCTATCTTCCTTTAAAATCTTCTTATCAATAAGCAAGTCCTTTATCTTTTTTTCACCAGCTGAAAGCCTAATTCTATCTCCATTTTTCCTGTTACGGATTGTAAGTGGAAATACTATATCATTATAGCATAACTTTAAATAAATTGCACCCTCAGGAATGCTATCTGTAAAATAAGCCCTAAGCTTATTATTATCAATAATATCATTTCTATTATTCAAAACAAAGCTAAATGCACTATTATTATCACATCTATCAATAAAGATAGTGTCATATCTCTTTTTAAATATAAGCCCATTTGATAGATTGTAATCAAGCTGTGGCTTATCATTTGAAATAAGCTTTAATAAATCATTGATAAGATTTTCACTTCTTAAGATATCATACTCCTCAAGAAGAAGACAGATGATATCCTTTTTCTGGAAGATGTGAAGCTTATCAAATGATTCCTTATTGATTTTATTATCATTATTCTTTAAATAATCTATAGATAACCCTCTTACAAAATCAAAGGCCTCATGAAGCTGATTTGAATAAGCATTAGTTCTATCTAAAAGATTAGGGCATTCCCTTTTTAAAACAGGGATGATATGATGCCTCACTCTATTACGAGTAAAATCATCTAAGGCATTTGTATAATCCTCATAATATTCAATATGATTATTCATCGCAAACTCCTTAATTTCTTCCTTAGATAAGGAAAGAAGAGGACGAATAATGTGAATACCATCTATTACAAGGTCTGGTGCTATACCACCATATCCATAAAGGTTAGATCCTGACATAATGTTCATAAGTATAGTTTCAGCATTATCATCAGCATGATGTGCAGTCGCTATATACCTAGCATTATGCTTTTTAGCAACCTCTAGGAAGAACTCATACCTTCTTTTATGAGCCTTAGCCTCAAAGTTTTGATTAATCTTTTCTAGATGGAGGATTTCATATTTGGTATGTGTAGCATTACACATTTCAATAATCTTTTGCTCCTCCATATCAGATTCAACTCTCTTTTTATGATTAACATGGGCTACTATTACATCATATCCCATGTTTTTAAGAGTGTAGAATAATACAGATGAATCGACACCACCTGATAAGGCTACAACTACCCTTTCATTAGGCTTTATTAAATTGTTAAT
>JAILRQ010000098.1 GCA_024698125.1 Acholeplasmatales bacterium | reverse complement strand
GCTTGATTGATATCATCATCATTAAATGTTACTTCATTATTTTTAAATTCTAATGAATATACTATATCATCCATTAATAAGACAACATCTATTCTCATATTAACTCTTGATAATACATATTCAAAAATAATATAACCTTTTTTATCTTGTAAATATTTCTTTAATATTTTTATTTGATTAGACCATGCACCTTTTTGTAGATGTAATTGATACGGATCTGTATACTCATCGCTCTCCACTAAAAAATCTACAATGTCATTTGGATTTTGCTTCAAAGCAAAATCTTCTATTGTAGATTCATAATATGTTCTGCCAGGTGTCTTTCTTAATCTTGGTTCCATAAAATAACCTCCATTTTATAGAAATTACAATTTTATCAAAAATCGTATAATTACATATTTAATTATAGCAGATCCAATACTTTTTGAGAAATAGTAACTGATACTTTCTTGCCTTTATTTACAATTTTATTGATGAAAAATATATGATATAATCATATAAGAAGGTGATGACGATGAGTAAGTATTTAGATGATTTCAAATTAATCATTAGAGAATGTGATTATAGTAACACATATAAAATGGCATGGTCTAAAGCCATAGTAGAATTGTCAGGTAAATATGTTAATGATAATTCTTCTACTATTACCATTAAGATTTCTGATATTGCTGAAAAGATGTTTAAATATTATTGGGATCAAACTATCTATTTTAATTTATTTCAATCAGCACCTAATCAACCACCTGTTATTTTGCAGCATGTAAGAAAGATAATTGATTTGTATCAAGACTATAAAAAAGATTATAAACCAGTTGTTTTTAATAAGGTTGATGATGAAATTAAAACAAGATTTAAAAGTGAATTTGATAAAGCAATTAAAGAAAGTGTTAGAAATATAAAAGATAATGTTGGACCTTTCTTCTTAAATTACAAAAAAGAAAAATTTTCTTTTTATGTATTTGATAAAAAATTAGATTATATAACCTTTAATCAATGTGATTTAAAGGAATTATATCAAAATCAACAGGACCTATTTGATTTAATAAATTATAGATGGAGCTTAATGCTTGAGGACTATAATTCTTCTCCTCGTATTGGTAAGAAGGTAAGAATCATGGATGAACAAAAGATTAGACGTCCTAAAGCATTAACATTCTTTGATAAATTCCTAGATTATGAAAATGAGGAACATGTATGCTTTATATGTGGTAAAAAGATTCCTAGTGAGGAATTATCAAGAGATCATGTTATTCCTTGGAGTTATATGTATTCTGATGATTTATGGAATTTAGTTTACGTGCATAAAGGATGTAATTCATCTAAATCTAATGCTACTCCTACTATTGATGAAATCAATAAATTAAAAGAAAGAAACCTTAAGCTTCAATCTGAGCTTCATGAAGTATGGCAGGATGCATTCGGTAGTAAGAATGCAAAAATACTTCAAGAGTTTGATTATGCCATTGAACATGATTTTGTAGATAAGTTTTATTTAGGATGTAGAGGTTGTTAATATGGATTATTATAAAAAGAATTCATTAGACTATATCAACAAAACAAAAGATGTGGATATGAGTAATGAATTAAATAAGTTATTAAATTATATACCTAAAAATTCTACAATACTTGATTTAGGATTTGGTTCGGCTAGAGATTCTTTATTATTGAAATCTTTAGGATATGATGTTTACTGCCTAGATCCTACAAAAGAATTTTGTGATAATGCAGAAAATTTAGGCATTAACAAAAATAGAATCTATAATATTAAAGCTCAAGATATGTCTTTTAAAAATTTATTTGATGGCATATGGGCTTCTGCTTCTTTATTACATATAAACTCAACTGACTTAGTAGATGTACTTAATAAAATCTATGATTCATTAAAAGATAATGGTTATCTATATGCTTCTTTTAAATATGGTAATTTTGAAGGAAATAGAGATGATAGGTTCTATAATGATATGACTTTAGATAAGTTTAAATCAATTATTGATAAAACGAAACTAAAATTAAAAGAATCATGGACTCAAACTGATAAGCTTAATAGAGAAAATAAATGGATAAATTTTATTGTGTCTAAGTAGTACTTAGGCACTTTTTGTTCGCTATTTTTAATAAATATATCCATTTTCATATATTCACTACTACAACATTTCTTGACAACCAAATATATTACCATAACCTTTCCCACAAAAAAGAGGAGCGTTTGCTCCTCTTTGTTACTTCTTTAATACCTTCTTGATTCTTTCTATTGCTTCTAGGGTATTTTCATATGTATTAAATGATGTAAGTCTAAAATATCCTTCTCCACCAAATCCTACACCTGGAGTTCCTATTACATTAGCTTTAGTTAATAGAAAGTCAAAGAAATCCCATGACTTCATACCATTTGGACATTCAAGCCAAATGTATGGGCTATTATGTCCTCCAGTATAAAATATTCCAAGCTCGTCAAAGCATTCAGCTAAAGCTTTGGCATTTCTTTTATAATAGGCTATGTTTTCCTGGCATGCCTTTACACCCTCAGGTGATAAGGCTTGCTCTGCAGCTCTTTGAGTTACATAAGATACTCCATTAAACTTAGTAGCCTCTCTTCTTTTCCAAATCTTATTTATTTCAAGATTTGCAGGAATGATTGTGTATCCACATCTAACTCCTGTAAATCCACAAGACTTAGATAATGAACCAATCTCTAGGGCACATTCACGGGCTCCTTCAAGCTCAAAGATTGAATGAGGGATATTCTTATCCTCAATAAATGCTTCATAGGCTGAATCAAAGATAATAAGAGATCCTGTAGACTTTGCATAGTCTACCCACATCTTAAGCTCATCATATGTATATGAAGCTCCTGTTGGATTATTTGGAGAGCAAAGGTAGATTACCTTTGCGCTATTATCTAATCCAACTGGAAGTGGTAAGAATCTATTACCCTTATTACCTTCAATTATATGAATGCTATTCCCATTCATTGTATTTGAATCAATGTATACTGGATATACTGGAGATGTAATGTATACCTCATTATGTCCTAGTATATCTAAGATATTTGATACATCAGTCTTAGCTCCATCTGAGATGAAGATATCATCTAGTGTTAAAGATACATTATAATTCTTATAATATTTTTGGACAGCCTCCTTAGTGAAGGTATAACCCCACTCAGGTGGATATCCTCTAAATGTATCTATCTCACCCATTTCTCTAGTCGCCTTAAGCATTGCATCTATTACAATTTTTGGTAGAGGTAGTGTTACATCACCTATACCCATCTTTATAATAGGAGCATTAGGATTTTGCTCCTTATACTCTGCTACCTTTTTATTAATAGTTGAGAATAGATATGATTCAGATACATTTTTAAAGTTTTCATTTAATTTAATCTTCATAATATACTCCTTCATATACCCTCTTAGCTGGTCCCTCCATTATTACAGTAAAGTCAGGCTTTACTGTGATATATAGACTACCACCTATAAGGTCTACTCTAATACGCTTATTAAACTCTGCAAGACCAAGCTTACATGAAGCACTAGCAACAGCACATGCCCCTGTACCACAGGCGTATGTCTCAGCGCTACCTCTTTCATATACTCTCATCTTGAAGTGGTTTTCTCCAAGCTTTTCTACAAACTCTGTGTTAACACGCTCTGGGAATAGCTTATAGTTTTCAAAGTGTGGACCCATAGATACAAGATCTAGGGAATCAATGTCCTTAGTATATATTACAGAGTGTGGGTTTCCCATGGAAACCGCTGTAATATTATACTTAGCCCCATTAATTTCTACCTCTCTATCTATAACCTCATCCTTTGAATACACAGGAATTGATTCCGGTGTAAATGAAGCCTTACCCATATCAACAGATACCATATCTACAGTATTGTTATCTGTAATATGTAGGTCTAGGATTTTAACACCAGACTTAGTTTCAACAGTAATTTGTCTTTTATCTGTTAGATGGTTGTCGTATACATACTTACCAACACATCTAACACCATTTCCACACATATTACCCTCACTACCATCAGCGTTAAATATTCTCATCTTAAAATCACATGTCTTTGATTTATCAATAGTAATAATACCATCTGCTCCTACACAGAAATGTCTTTTTGACATTTCTATTGATAGAGCCTCTAGGTTTTTTACATTTTGATCTATAAGGTTAATATAGATATAATCATTACCGCATCCCTGCATCTT
>JAILRQ010000025.1 GCA_024698125.1 Acholeplasmatales bacterium | reverse complement strand
TGCTAGGATAAGCCGTGGAACCCAAAGATTATTTATTTGGCTTGAGGTATAGCTTGTGTTGAATGCCTGGTATTTTTAGTAGGAATCCTAAGAGCTAGCAAAAAGAGAGCCTGTGCTTGAACATATTTGTTCTCACGTATCCTGGCACTATTTTTATAATAACGAAAAAAGATAGGGAATGATTAAAAAATCATTCCTTTTTTCATATATTTCTTTTCACTTGAAAAAGGCGTCTTATTTTGATATAATTGTAAAGATTTTTGTAAAGGATAAATAATAAATGGAAAATAAATTTTTAGAACTAAATGTATCAGAGGATATAATTAACGCGTTAAATGACGTAGAAATATATGAGCCATCAGAGATTCAGGCTAAGGCTATAGGGCCTATGGTTGAGGGTCTTGATGTTATAGGACAGGCTCAGACAGGAACAGGTAAGACATTTGCATATGGTATACCACTTGTAATGAAGGCTGATCCTAAGTCAAATAGTGTTGAGGCATTAGTATTATGCCCAACACGTGAGCTAGGACTTCAGGTATCACAGGAGCTTACAAAGCTTTTAAAGTATAAGAAGGGTGTACGTATTGTAACTGTATACGGAGGAGAATCATATCAAATACAAATTAAGGCCTTAAAGAATAAGCCTCAAATTGTAGTTGGAACTCCAGGAAGAATTATTGATTTAATGGATAGAGGTCTATTAAAGTTCCAAAATGTTAAGACATTAGTACTTGATGAGGCTGATGAGATGCTTAACATGGGATTTAAGGAGGACCTTGAGACAATATTAAAGGAATGCCCAGCTGAAAGACAAACTGCATTATTTAGTGCAACTATGCCTGAATTCATTAAGAAGGTTGCTAAGAGCTATCAGCATGATCCAGTTCACATTGTAATTAAGAAAAAAACATTAACTGTTGAAAATATTGAGCAGGTTGCATATATGTGCAAAAGGGAATCAAAGAAGGATTTATTAATTCGTATTCTTGATTTCTATGATTTTAAAAACTGTATAGTATTCGCAAATACTAAATCAATGGTTGATGAGCTAGCACTTGAGCTTAATAAGCTTGGATATAAGGTTGATGGTTTACATGGAGATTTAAAGCAAAACGTTCGTGATAGAGTTATGGCTCAATTCAAGAATGGAATGACTAAAATCCTTGTAGCTACAGACGTTGCTGCTCGTGGAATTGATGTAGAGGGTCTTGAAGGAATTATTAACTTTGACCTACCACAGGAGCTTGAAATCTATGTTCATAGAATTGGACGTACAGGAAGAGCTGGTCAAAGTGGAGTATCTATATCAATGCTTACACCTTTTGAGCGTAGAAGATTAAAGGATATTGAGCACTATACTAAGGGTGAAATTAATATCCGTGAGATTCCAACAGTTGAAGAGATTAAGGAAAAGATGAGTGGACGTCAGCTTGAAAGAATTATTGAAGAGGTTAATCTTCACCGTCCTGTTAAGGAAAATGCTATGATTCTTGGTAAGCTTGCAAAGCTTGACCTAGATCCAACAGAGCTTGTAAATGCATTAATTAATATGTCACAAGCTAAGTCTAAGGTGTATAATAATATACAAGTAGTCTCTACAAGAGTAAGAGAGGATAAGCCTCTAAGAGTCTCAAAGCAAAAGAATAAGCCACAGGCTAAGTCTTTCATCTATGCTCACCTAAATATAGGTAAGAAGGAGCTACTTCGTCCTCAAGCCTTACTTCAGCTTATGGAGAAGACTGCAGGAGTTAGAAAGAGTAATGTTGGTGATATAGTTATTCGTAAGAGTGGAACTAATATTGAGATTACTCAAGAGGCTTATAGCTATTTAAAGAAGCTAAATGGATTCAAGTACCAGGGTACAAGAATCGCAGTATCTAAGACTAATAGTCTAGACTAGGAGGGATTTTTGTGAGAATAAACGCAGGTAAGTTTAGAAATCATAATATTGAAATGACAAATCTTCCAACTACAAGAGAAACATCTGATAAGGTAAGACAGGCAATCTTTAATCTTATTGGACAATTCTTTGAGGGTGGAAGTGCGCTAGATTTATTTGCAGGCTCTGGAGCAATGGGTCTTGAGGCCTATTCAAGAGGTGTATCTCACATCTATCTTAACGATTTAAATAAAAAAGCTTTAGACGTTTGTAAAAGAAACGCTATAAAGCTTAAATGTGATAATGATATCACATTCCTAAACCTTGATTACAAGGAATGTATTAAAAGGCTTATGGATAAAAAAATAGATCTAATATTTTTAGATCCACCATACGCTATGCAAAATATTGATGAAATGATTTCTTTAATTGAAGAATATAATCTTCAAAAAAATGGTGGAATCATTTCCTTTGAAATGGAAAAAAATACAAAATGCAGTGAAAAAATTGGCTCTTATACCTTAATTAAGGATAGAAGCTATGGTATAAAAAGAGTATGTATATTTAAAAGGGAGGGATAAGCTTGAAAATTATATCATTAAATTATAATAATTATATGATGGTTAAGGAGCTTATGACTCGTCTTAAAAAAAGAGGAGTTTATAAGGACTTCAATTCATCAAATATTATGGTCTTTGATAATGGTACAATTTCATTTGCTTTAGCCTTTACATCTAAGTCTGAGGATTCTAATTATGGAATTACTCTATTCTTTGGAGAATATGGACTTTATTCCTTAGAGGATATGATGACTCTTCCTAAGGAGGAAATAAATGAAGGAGATTATAACCTCTTTGTTTTAACATATAAGCCAAAGCGTGATTTAACATTGCAGGAGGCTCATTATTTTGACCATAAAAATATAAAGCCTAGTGTAAGAGATAATTTAACTCTTACAACCTATAGAAATGGATATGCTCCATATATTACTACAACTAAGGAAGCTAAGGATATAGAGCAGGCATTATTCTTATGTAATAAGATAATGGATGATTCATATGAAGAGATTAAAGAGCAGTTTAAGAATCCTAATATTCAATCTATGCTTGTTGATATCAACATGCATAAGCATACCTATAATCTTCATTTTGGAGGACATCCAAAGTTTGAGGGACTTCCACATAGAAGAATCTCAACTCTTGAAGAGGTTAATATGTTTAAAGATCTAAGACAAGAGGATTATGCCTTAGATATTAGAGCGCGTAATGCGGCTATTCCTGTCTCTATTAAGGAAATAAATAAGGCTATAGATCCACTACTTTTAGTATTTGGATGGCCTTTTAGTAAGTTTAAGTTTAATTACCTAATATCTAATCCAGAGGAGCAAAGAGATCAGGTATTATTCTTACTTAAGGATTTCTTTACAGAAAATGGTCTCCCATCAAAGATAACATTCAATAATAGATTATTATTTGATGAGCTTAAGGAGCTATTTGGAAGATTAAATATTGAAGTAGCTCTTGATAGAGCTATGAGAACTGATGGTTTCTTTGATGATATATCAGTAACACTTCATAAGCTATATGATACTATTTATGTTGACCAGGATTTTGCGACTGTAACTGAGGAGTCTATGAGGCTTACTCTTGATACAATCTCAAGAGTACTTGAGACAATTAACACAGGAAATCCAAACCTTGAATGTAGTGAAGAGGAGAAGAATATTATTACAGCCTTCATTGATACAATCGCTCAAACTACATCAAATGAGCTTAATAAGGATATTTTAGACCAAATAGATGATGAGGAAGAGGAAGCAGAAATAGAGCGTTATACTAAAACCTCAGATCCTAACCTTGTGTCATAAAAAAAGAGCTAGCTCTTATGAGCTGGCTCAATTTTTTTTAATTAGATTAAATTGTAATTTCTATCTAATATATCTACCTCTAGATTTGATAGGTAATTCTTTACTGTATCTGGAGTAAACTTGTTAGGATTCTTTAATGTATACTCAACAAGTCCGATAAATCCTCCATAAACACAAGAAGCTATTAAATCAGCAGGATACTTTGAGCTTAAATTTCCCTCTTTGCGCTCAAATGCCTTAGTTAAGGCTGACATTCCTGTCTCAGCGATAGCAGCAGATAGAACAGGTCCTGAGAACTTAGTGATTCCTGCAATAATCTTTCTGTGCTCCATATAGTACTTATAAATAGAATCTAATACATTCTTTGCACAGTTAAGTGCACATTCCTTAGTACCATCGTCATGGTTTTTCTTGCATTCGCAAAGTATTTCATCCTTGGCATTTTGAATGGCATCCTGGAATAATTCAAACTTATCCTGATAATACTTATAGAAAGTCATTCTGTTAACTAACGCAGTGTCACAAATGTCGATTACTGAAACCTTATCGATTGACTTTTCTGAAGCAAGGACAAGAATTGCATTTCTTAAGCTCTTTTTAGTCTTGGTAATTCTTAAATCTTCTTTTTCTCTAGTCATCATTTATCACCCTTCCTTATATATTATTTATACCAATAAATTAGAAATAAATCAAGTTATTCATACAAAAATCCTTAATGATGTATTAAAAATTAAACTTTTGAGTATAAAAGTATTACTTAATATGATTTATATAAGAAAAATATAATGATTTTTTTCTTTCAATTGTGATATAATTTAAATATATGTATAAAGGAGATCTAATTATGCGTGATAAGATTTTAAAGTTAATTGAAAAAAATAGTAGAATCGATTTAAAAGAGGCCGCGATACTTCTTGGTATTAGTGAGGCGGAAGTCGCTAATGAGATTGCCCAAATGGAGAAGGAAAAGATTATTTGTGGTTACCACACTCTAATTAATTGGGAGAAGACTGATAATGAAAAGGTATCTGCTCTTATTGAGGTAAAGGTTACTCCTCAAAGAGGACTTGGATTTGATAAGATTGCAGAAAGAATATATAAGTTTGATGAGGTTGATGCTGTATATCTAATGTCTGGTGGATTTGATTTTACAGTATTAATTGAAGGAAGAACTATGAAGGAGGTTGCACTATTTGTAGCAAATAAGCTTTCTACAATGGATTCAATCCAAAGCTGTGCAACACACTTCGTATTAAAGAAGTACAAGTATAATGGTACAATTCTTGAGGAATCATCAAAGGATGAAAGGATGATTATTACAGCATGAGTAAATATTTAAACGAGAAGGTTTGTAATTTAAAGCCATCTGGTATCCGTAAATTCTTTGATATTGCATCTATGTATGATGATGTAATTTCACTAGGAGTAGGAGAGCCAGACTTTGAAACACCTTGGCATGTTCGTGAGGAGGGTATTTATGCCCTTGAGCGAGGAAAGACAGTTTATACCTCAAACTCTGGTTTAAAGGAGCTTCGTGAGGAAATATGTAAATATACAAAGAATCATATTGGAGTTTCATATGATCCTATGACTGAGTGCTTAGTTACAGTTGGTGGTAGTGAGGCTATTGACCTATCAATGAGAGCAATGCTTGAGCCAGGAGATGAGGTTATCATTCCTGAGCCATCATATGTAGCATATGTTCCTGCTGTAATACTTGCAGGAGGAACTCCTGTAACTATTAATCTTTTGGAGGAAAATGAGTTTAGATTAACTAAGGAGGAGCTTTTACAAGCAATTACTCCTAAGACTAAGGCTTTAGTTCTTCCATATCCTAATAACCCTACTGGAGCTATTATGGAGATGAAGGATTTAATAGATATCGCAGAGGTTTGTATTAAGCATGATATTATTGTAATATCAGATGAAATATATGCTGCCCTTACATATAAGGGAGAGCATGTGTCTATCGCATCTATTAAGGGTATGAAGGAAAGAACTATTATGATTAATGGTTTCTCTAAGGCATTCTCTATGACTGGATGGAGACTTGGATATGCATGTGGTCCAAAAGAGATTTTAAAGCAGATGACAAAGATTCACCAATTCTGTATAATGTGTGCTCCAACAAACTCACAATATGCAGCTATTGAGGCTTTAAAGAATGGTGAAGAGGATGTTTTAAGAATGCGTGAGGCATATGATGAGAGAAGAAGATTCTTAATTCATGAGTTCCGTGAAATGGGAATTGACTGCTTCGAGCCTTATGGAGCATTCTATGTATTCCCAAATATTAAGAAGTTTGGATTATCATCAGAGGAGTTTGCAACAAAGCTTTTAGAGGCTGAGCATGTAGTTGTAGTACCTGGTACTGCATTTGGAGATTGTGGAGAAGGTTTCCTACGTATCTCATACGCCTACTCTATTGAATCCTTAAAGAAGGCTTTAGAGCGTATTAGAAAGTTTATTGAAACACTTAAATAATTATTTACAATAATTACTTATTTTGTTAAAATTAAAGAGTATAAAAAAACGAATGAAGGAATAGTATTAGATGAGTATCTATTCAAAGAGAGGATCTTAATGGTGAAAGAGATCTATTAGATAAATCTATGAAGACACCTTCAAGTGTGTATTAATCTACACCGTACCAGGCGTTAACGGACCTAAGTGCTAGTTTTACTAGAATTAAGGTGGTATCGCGTTTAAACGTCCTTATATTTAGGGACGTTTTTATTTTAAAAAAGGAGATTTTATTATGACAATTGCAAAACCAAAGGGTACAGTTGATATTTTACCCGGAGAAAGTGAAAAATGGGCTTCTATTGAACAAAGAATTAGAAAGGTTTGTAAGCTTTATAATTTCAAGGAAATAAGAACTCCAATCTTTGAGTCAGGTGAGCTTTTCCATAGAGATCAAAATGATTCATCTGATATGGTTACAAAGGAGACATATGACTTTGTTGATAGAGGAGATAGAAACATGACACTTCGTCCTGAGGGTACAGCAGGTGTTGTTCGTGCCTTCATTGAGAATAAGCTTTATGTAGAGAACCCTGTATCAAAGCTATTCTATATGGGACCTATGTTTAGATATGAGCGTGCTCAAAGAGGAAGACAGCGTCAATTCCATCAATTTGGAATTGAGGCATTAGGAAGTGCTTCACCTTTAATGGATGCTGAGGTTATTGCGACTGCAGTTGCAGTAATTAAGGAGTTTGGGCTTTCAGGAATTAAGGTTAAGATTAATTCAATTGGTGATGAGGAGTCAAGAAAGGCATATAAGGATGTCTTAGTTGACTACTTTACTAAGTATGAGGATGATTTATGTGAGGATTGTAAGAATAGACTTCATAAGAATCCATTAAGAATCCTTGATTGTAAGGTTGATCATCATAAGGATTACTTCCTTGGAGCTCCAAAGATTTCAACATACCTAAATGAGTCATCAAAGACTCACTTTGCTCAGGTACTTGAGGCCTTAAAGGCTATGAATATTGATTATGAGGTAGATGAGAATCTAGTTCGTGGACTTGACTATTATACTCATACAGTATTTGAGGTTGAGGTTGATTGTGCAGAGCTTGGAGCACAAAATGTTATTTGTGCAGGTGGAAGATATAATAATCTAGTAGGACAGCTTGGAGGACCAGATACTCCAGCATGTGGACTTGCATTCGGAATGGAAAGATTATTATTCGCTTTAGAGAGTGAAGGAAAGAAGCTTACTAAGGAGGCTTCATCTCACCTATTCATTATCGCAATGGGTGATAAGGCAATTGCAAAGTCAGCTGAGCTTTTAAATAAGTGCCGTATGGGTGGACTTGTATCTGAGATGGATTATAATAACAAGTCACTAAAGGCTCAATTTAAGCTAGCTGATAAGAATAATGCGTTATTTACAGCAATTATTGGAGATAATGAAATCGAAAATGGAACTGTTAATATAAAGAATAATGAGGAAAAGACACAGGAGACTGTAGAGATAGATAAGGTTTATGATTATATCTACAACTATCTATTATCTAAGTCATCTTGTAGCCATTGTCATCATTAATTAAAAAAGGAGAATAAAATATGAAAAGAGTAAATATTAAGAATATTAAGCTTGGTGAAGTAAATCATGTTGCTGGATTTGTTGAGACAATCCGTAACAAGAAGGCTATGTGCTTCATCGTATTACGTGATATCACTGGAAAGCTTCAGCTTACAGTAGAAAAGGCTAATCATCCAGAGCTTGAGGATACTTTAGCTCAAATTACAGTTGATACTGTAATTGAGGCAGAAGGAAAGATTATGGCATCTGAGTATGTAAAGCTTAACGGTATGGAAATGTATCCAGATACAGTTAAGATTTTAAGCCATGCAGAGCCATCTCCAATTGTAGCCCCTAAGGGTGAGGAGACTAATATTGATTTAAGACTAGATTATAGATGGATTGATTTAAGAACAGATAAGAATACTTTAATGTTTAAGACACAAAGCTTATTTGTAAATAAGTGCCGTGAGTATCTAGTTAATAATGACTTTATTGAGATTCACTCACCAAAGCTAATTGGAGCTGAGTCTGAATCTGGAGCTGGAGTATTTAAGGTAGATTATTTTGACCGTAACGCCTTCCTAGCTCAATCACCTCAATTCTATAAGCAAATGGCTATGGCAGCAGGATTTGAGCGTATATTTGAGACTGGACCAGTTTTCCGTGCAGAGAAGTTTGCATCTCGTAAGCATGCGACTGAGTTTACAGGACTTGATCTTGAGTTCTCATATATTGAGTCTTATAAGGATGTTATGAAGCTTGAGGAGGAAATGATTCAATATGGTCTTAAGGCTGTTAAGGAAACTTATGGAGAGCAAATTAAGGCTTTATTTGATATTGATATCGTAGTTCCAACTCTTCCATTCCCTGTAATGGATCTTCATGATGTATATGATGAGCTTGAGAAGAGATATGGATATAAGGTAGATGAGAGTGAGAAGGGTGACCTTACAACTGAGGGAGAAAGAATGGTTGAAAAGCTTTCTAAGGATATGTTTGGTCATGAGTTCATGTTCATTACAGGATATTCTGTAGATGTACGTCCTTTCTACCATATGCGTGATGAGAAGGGTGTACCTTGTGGATATGATTTAATCTGGAAGGGATGCGAAATCACTACTGGAGCTCAAAGAGAGCATAGATATGAGATTCTAAAGAAGCAAGCAGAGGAGAAGGGTCTTGTAGAGGATGTTAAGTTCTATCTAGATTTCTTCAAGTATGGATGCCCACCTCATGGAGGATTTGGAATTGGTGTTGATAGACTTACAATGCTAATCTTCAATGAAGGAATTAAGGATGCTATGTTCATATTCCGTGGACCAGATAGATTAAATCCATAATATTTAAAAATTAAGATTGGAGGAATATTTATGAAGGATAAGGATTATATTTCATGGGATGAATACTTTATGGGTGTAGCCCTACTTTCTGCAAAAAGAAGTAAGGATCCACATACTAAGGTAGGAGCCTGTATAGTTAACCAAAAGAAGAGAATTGTTGGTATTGGATATAATGGATTTCCTATGGGATGTGATGATGACACATTCCCTTGGGTAAATACTAAGGATTTAAATACACTAGATACAAAATATCCTTATGTAGTTCATGCTGAGGCTAATGCTATTCTAAACTCTAATATCACAACTCTTGAGGGTGCAACACTATATGTTTCCTTATTCCCTTGTAATGATTGTGCAAAGCTAATCATTCAATCAGGAATTAAGCATATAGTTTATATGGATGATAAGTATAAGAATGATTCATCTAATGTAGCTTCTCGTAGAATGTTTGATGCTGCTGGTGTTTCATACACTAAGCTTGGAAAGCTTATTGAAGTAGAGCTTAATGAAGTACCTTCTAAATAAAAATAAAATCCTATTCATAATATGGATTCCAATCTTTATATTTATTTTAGTTATAACCCTTTATAAAACAGATTATAGCGTTATAACAACAGGTGATATCACTGACCTTGAAACAGTGTTTTCTGTTGAGGGGGCAGAGGATAGTGAAGGTAGTATGAATAGTGTATTCGTCTACTCAACTGATAAGATATCATTATTTCAAAAATGGGCAACATCTCTTGATGATAATGCCTATCAATATATCCCATCATCCTCATATCTTGAGTTTACATCAGCTGAGGTATATAAGATGGGTGTGATTCAAAAGAATCAATCAATTGAGGCATCAGCAATAGCGGCCTATAATAAGGCCTCAAATGCTGATAGCGCAATATCTCTTCCTTATACATTTAAGGGGCTTATTGTTTCTTATTTAATTAAATCAGATGGTATGCAGTTTGAGCTTGGCGATATTATTACATCTATTAATGGCGTTACAGCCTCTGATGGAGTAGAAGCGCTCAAGGCTTCTTATTTGACTATGCTTGAGGGAAGTGAGGTTATCGTTTTAAGGGATAATAGTGAAATCACTTTAACCCTTAATTCAGATTCATCTCTTTATTATAAGGATGATACCCTTTATACTCATATTAATTATTATGAAAAATATAATGTATCATATTCTAGTGCAACCCCAAGCCTTAGTGTAGGTAGTAGTGGTACTACAGGGCCTTCAGCAGGTCTTATGCAGACACTTTCTATTTATAATATGCTAACAGATTATGACTATACATATGGTCTTACTGTAGTTGGAACTGGTACAATTGATACAAGTGGTAATGTAGGTGAAATTGGAGGAATTGAGCAAAAGGTTGTAGCGGCATTTAAAAATAATGCTGATATATTCCTATGTCCAGCTGATAATTATGAGGATGGATATGCTCAATATCAAAAGCTAGGCTCTAAAAGAGATAGAATGACATTTGTTAAGGTCTCTACCCTAGATGAGGCATTGGAGGCACTTGCAAATGCTTAAGAATTATCTAGAGTTTTTAGATAGTGTAGAGAAAAGTGTGCCATTAAAGAAAAGAATACTATATAAAATAGTATCCTTACTTTTAGGAATATTCTTTATACTACCAATTATATTAATTGATGTAAACCTACTTTACCTATATTATGATTTAGAAATAATACTTGTATTAATCTTACACTTATCCTTTGTAGCGCTTATAATGCTATATTCTAAGTTTATAGTAGATTGCTATAAGGGATATGAAATAGAAATGTATGATAAAAGAAAATCATACTATCTATTTAATCTTATATGGTCAGCGGCAATTGCCCTTATCATATTTATTATTTATCTTATCTCAAGGAGTTAAAATTATGTGGATTATCTTTATTATCGCTTGTGCGATATGTCTATTAGATCAAGCTACTAAGCTTTATGTTGAGCTTAGCCTAAAAACTACATCACACGTGGATATTATAGATGGCTTCCTATATTTAACTAAGAGCTATAATACAGGAGCAGGATGGTCTATTATGAATGACAATACCTTGCTTTTAGCCTTAATCTCTTTAGTAGCTACAATTGCCTTAATTTATTTTACAATAAAGAGATTTAAGACATTTAAGGGACATGTACTACCTGGTATCTGTATGGCACTCGCCCTAGGTGGATGTGTTGGAAATATGGTTGACCGCTTTATGACTGTGTTTGGTGTAAGAGATGGAGTAATTGATTTTGTTGGAATGTATATTGGCTCATATTCATGGCCAATTTATAACGTAGCTGATATTTCACTTGTCTTAGGTATTGTCCTATTTGCTATTTGGGCATTATTCTTTGATAGGAGTAATAAGAGTGAAAATAATGTAGTGGAGGATGAGAAGAAGGATGCTTAAAAAATATATAGTTAGCCAAAATGATAAAGGCAGCCGTTTAGATAAGTATTTAAAAAGCTATAATGATGATATCTCTCGTGCCTTTATTACAAATCTTATAAACGAAGAAAAAATCCTTGTTAATGGTAAGCCAACTAAGGCCTCATATTCAGTATGTGAGGGTGATGTAGTTGACGTACTTGAAACAGGACCAAAGGAAATTGAGGTAAAGGCTCAAAACCTTAACCTAAATATTGTTTATGAGGATGATGATGTACTAGTTGTAGATAAGCCATCTGGTATGGTTGTTCATCCTGCAGCTGGAAACCTTGAAAATACCCTTGTAAATGGTCTTTTATATGAGGTAGATGACCTTCAGGGTATAAAGGGTGAGGTAAGACCTGGTATCGTTCATAGAATTGATAAGAATACATCAGGACTATTAATGGTTGCAAAAAACGACCTTGCTGTTAAAAATCTAGAGGAGCAATTAAAGGCTCACACTGTCACAAGACTATATATAGGACTTGTAGGTGGTATTATTAGTGAGGAAAGAGGAAGAATAGATGCCCCTATTGGACGTGATCCTGAGGACAGAAAGAAAATGGCTGTCGTTAAGGATGGAAAGCCTGCAATCACTAATTTTAAGGTTATAGAAAGATATAAGAAGTTTACTCTTTGTGAGTTTAAGCTTGAAACAGGAAGAACTCACCAAATTAGAGTTCATATGAAGTATATAGGACATCCTCTTGTAGGAGATCCTGAATATGGAAGTAAGAAGCTTGTCTCAGAAACAGGACAATATCTACATGCCGCAGTTTTAGGATTTGTTCATCCAAGAACTGGTGAGTATATGGAGTTTAGAAGTGAGCTTCCAGAATACTTTACTAATTATTTAAATACACTTGAAAAATAAGAAAAGGCCTTAGCTTCTTGAAGCTATGGCCTTTCTTCCTTTTGATATAGCTTGGTTACAATCACCAATTTTATTTTGTAGGCTTGCCGCATATCTTCTAGTTTCATCCTCGATGTTTCGTCTAGATTGATTATGCTCATCCTTATATTCCTTTAAATCAGCCTCAAAGCCTTTAATATATTCAGAAAGCTTTTGTTCACTTTCTAGGGTTTCAAGGTGAGATTCATAAGGAATGTTTTTTATTGATAGGTCAAAGGATAAAATCTTTTCATTATTAGAATGAACTAGGTTATCCTTATAGCCAATGTACTTTTTAACAAGTGATTTATTATCTCTTGTATTTTCCTCCTTAAGCTCATTATCAATTCTATTATGTAGATTGATATTTTGGATGATGTTTTGTCTTGTAGAGGAAGAACGTACTAAATATTCCTCATAATCCTTATGTAGGGCTTGATCAAGGTCTGCAATCTTTTTGTTATATGCACTCTTATTATCAAAAATAAGCTCATCATATCTTCTAAGCTCAGCCTCAAGCCTATCCTTATGCTCCTTCATAAGGTCAGCATACTTATTGTTTTCATTTTCAATACTTTGGTTAAGTATTGATGTGTTTCTTTGATATAGCCTCTTAATAATTCTAATTTGTTTATCATAAGACATTTGGTTTTTATTAATAAGCTCATCATATCTATTAGTAATATCCTTATCAAGATCATCAATAAGTCCAAGGAATTCAAGCATTATATTATTAGAACGAGTAGCATAGTAATTTATTACCTTTTCTACCTTCTTAATAAATCTTATATAATCACTACCCTCTGATGATACAATATTTGTAATATCAGCAAAAACCTTCTTTAGTGATTCAAAATAGTTTTTGATATCCTTAATTCCATCAAATAAGGCACTTGATTCAGCCTTTTGCTCATTTTGAATCTTAAGCTTATGAGCTACATATTCCTTTTGAATATAATCTACCTTTTCTGGAAGCTTATTAAGCTCTGTTTGAAGCTTATCAATTCTCTCATCATTTTTCGAAATAAGAAGATGAATTCTCTTAGCCTCAGCCTTAAGACCATATGTCTCACGGCGGTAGTAGTACTTAGTTATCTCTCCACGCTTTAATCTATGGGTAAAGCTTGAAAGCTTAGATTGTACATTACCAAGAGAGTTATAGAAGATTCTATTGGTATTATTATAGTTATCAATAGTTGTTTGTAAATCCTTTTTACGATCATCTAATAGCTCAAACTTTGTATCGAACTCAGTTTGAAGTGAATTATATCTTGTTTGATATTTACTACCAGTCTCAAAGTTAATTTGATCATTTATAAGTGATAATACATACTTTTGAGCTGTATCTAGTATCTTACAGCATGTAAGATTAGTTTTTGTAAAAATATCTCTTAAGGTCTTTATATAATATGGAGATGTAGACATAGTAACACGGCATGATATAGTTTTCTTAACTATATTTTGAAGTGTTTTAATAATATCTACAATTACATTCTTAACAGTATTATACATCGCAATAATCATCTTTTTACGATTACTAAATAAGGTATATGTATTATTGGCAGATGCAGTAGTAGTAAGCTCTGAATATCTAGTCTGCCTCAAATTATTAATATATTCCTCTTTAAGAGCCTCAAGCTCTATTTGGTAGCTATAGATAGCCTTGTTATGAGTTAGGGCTAGCCTTGAACGCTCTGTTGCGAAATCTACAGATTGATTTTTTTTATCTCTATGTAGGAATTCATTGCGCTCATTATAGTCATATAAGGCCTTTTCCTTTTCAATTTGATAATTGATATATTTAGAATTATATTCTCTTAAAATATCATTCTTTTCAATCTCAAGTAAGGTCTCAGTAGAAGTACGAGATAACTTGTTATTTAAAAGCTTTTTAGCATTAGCATTTACAAGTTCATTAAGCTTTTTAGCAAGCTCCATTTCATTTTCTGCAAGGTTTACATTATTAATAAATTCCTGCTTCTTAATATAAAGCTTTGTAAGGTCTATTTTATAATCCTCACTAATCTTTATTTTTTCCTGGTCATAGGTTGTTCTTAGCTCGTGTATATTACGCTCTGTTTCACGATTCATAGTTTCAACATCATAATCATATTGAAGCTGAAGCATCGCAAGCTTATTATGGTGAGCATTATCCTCAATGTTTGTGATAAGGTTTAGCTTTTCAAGCTGCTGATTCTTTATATCCTCATAAATAACCTTACGGTTAGAATAATCAAGAAGCCTTGGCTTATAGAATTTCTTTATGGCATCACTTTTAAGCTTTAGGGCAAGAGTTTCTCTTTTTTTAGCCTCTTCAATTAGAAGAATCTTTTTGTATTGCTCCCTGTTAAGCTTTTTATCAGATGTTTTATGAATCTCTTCATTATATTTTCTTATTTGCTTATCATAATCAAATATCTTTAAGTTATAGATAAGAGTAGAATCATAAAGGTGAGCCTTTTGATCCGCATCAAACTTATCAATCTTATCATTTAAGGCATGAATCTGACGAACGAACTCCTTAAATACAACAGAACGCTCATCCTGATTTTTATTTCTTTGCTCCTCACGACGATTATTGATATTTTGCTTCTCATTATTATAGGTATCAGTTAAAATCTTAGTTTTAGCCTTAGCAGTTTGCTGGAAGGCTATAACCTCTGTATTAAATCTTTTTTCAAGCTCTAGACAATCATTGTTATATCTTGTCTTTAAACGCTCTATTTCATCATCAATTGAATTAATATCCTTTTGATATATTTCAATTTTATCCATAAATGATTTAATGACATTGTTAGAAGCAGCCTCATAGGTATTCATAAAAAGGTTATTATCTCTTGCAATATCAAGATTCTTTTGGTCTCGCTCTAATGTCATCTTATCAACTAGGATGTTATAGGTATTTGTAAGCTTTTGCTCATTTTTATTAAAAATCTCAATAGAGGCATTTCTTTGACGGAAGTGAGAAGAAATAACTGGGTTTGTTTGAGAGGTAGTTAAAAGCTTTAAGTCATTATTCTTAATAACTGTCTGCTCATTTATTGAAGCCTCTTCAGCTATAAGATTATGAAGATTATTAATCTCATAAATAGAATTAATCTTACTATAGCCCTTATCTCTTCTAATATTATCCTCGATTTTTTCAATTTGATTCTTATGTGAGGCATCAATGACTGTGTTAGATTCATTAATACCTGCAATAATTGTATTAAATCCTAAAAGGTGTCCTGAGGCAACATCGTATAGGGCAGCTAAATCAGAAAAATATTCATCTAGGTAAGAATCCTTATTAGATGTAGTATCAATCATTTCCTGTGTGAAGTTTTTAATGATTCTTAAAATAGACTTCTTAATATCTGCCATGATGCCACCTCCCATCTACTTTATATTATATAAGTTATTATATAATAAGTCAAAGAAATAGGCTAAAAATTAGATTATTTTTCTATATTTTTAATACTATAAATTAAAAATAATATTATAAATATTAAAAATTGAAAATAAATAAATATTATCACATTAAAGAGGATATTTTTTCATCCATTTATGATATAATGGATTTGGTGATTTTAATGTACGAATATATTATTGGTGAAATAACAAAAATAACTCCAAAGTACATAGTTGTGGAAAACAATGGT
The DNA here is from genome assembly GCA_024698125.1 of Acholeplasmatales bacterium. Taxonomy (GTDB): domain Bacteria; phylum Bacillota_I; class Bacilli_A; order Acholeplasmatales; family Anaeroplasmataceae; genus UBA3206. Next base: position 31,734 of record JAILRQ010000025.1, on the reverse strand, counting down.
ATTGGATATATACTTATTGTCGCAAATCCATATAGCTTTAAGCTTGGAGAAAAAATTAAGGTTTACACATATCAATATATAAGAGAGCAAATCAATGACCTTTATGGATTTAAGGAGGAGGCCTCTAAGACACTATTTATTAAGCTTATTAGTGTTTCAGGTATTGGTCCTAAGAGTGCATTATCTATCCTTGCGTCTGGAAACGTAGATAGAATAGCTGAGGCTATTGAAGCAAGAGATGATTCTTATCTAAAGAAGTTCCCAGGAATTGGTCCAAAGGCTGCCCAGCAGATTATATTAGATCTTAAGGGTAAGATTTCATTTGATGAGGTTTCTGTTGTGGCAGGTGCTTCACAAAAGATGAATGATGTAGAGGAAGCATTAATTTCACTAGGATACGCAAAGAAGGATATCCAAAAGACCTTAGGTAAGCTTGACTCATCTAAGGAGGTTGGAGATATCATTAAGGATGCTTTAAGACTATTAACTAAGTAAGGAGGGGCTTTTATATGATGGATGATAATAGAATACTTGATCCAAATGAATATGCCCAAGAGGATGAGTATAAAAGCCTAAGACCTGAACGTCTTAAGGATTATATAGGACAAACTGATGCAAAGGAAATGCTTGATGTTTACATCAAGGCAGCCTTATCTCGTAATGAGGTCTTAGACCATACATTACTTTATGGTCCACCAGGACTTGGAAAGACTACCCTTGCAAAGATTATTGCAAATGAGATGGGTGGAAATATTAAGATTATTTCAGGACCATCTATTGAAAAGACAGGAGACCTTGCGGCTGTTTTAACACAGCTTGAGCCAGGTGATGTCCTATTTATTGATGAGATTCATCGTATTCCTCGCTATGTCGAGGAGGTTTTATATAGTGCTATGGAGGATTTTACCTTAGATATTATGGTAGGATCTGAAAATAGTGCTCGTTCTATAAATGTAGATATTTCACCATTTACACTTGTAGGAGCTACAACAAGATATGGAGATTTATCATCTCCACTTCGTGATAGATTTGGAGTAGTATTACGTCTTGATTATTACTCAGTGGATGATTTAATGATGATTGCAAAGCGTACTGCTAAGGTTTATGATGCAGAAATCGATGAGGATGCCTGCAGGGAGCTTGCCCTACGCTCACGTGGTACTCCACGTATTGTTAATAGACTATTCCGTAGAGTTAGAGACTTTGCGATGGTTTTAAACGATGGAAGAATAACAATTGATATTACAAAGCATGCTCTTGCAAAGCTTGATATTGATGATAAGGGTCTTGATAGAACTGATCATAAATATCTTGAGGTTTTAATGAAGCAGTTTAAGGGTGGTCCTGCAGGACTTGATGCTATTTCTGCATCAATTGGTGAGGAGCCTCAAACTGTTGAGGATGTATATGAGCCATACCTATTACAGGAGGGCTATATTTCACGTACATCAAGAGGAAGAATTGCTAATAGAAAGGCATATGAGCAGCTTGGTATACCATATATGAAAGGACTTTTTGAATAATGAAAACAGATGATTTTGATTATAACCTACCTGAGGAGCTTATTGCTCAGGTGCCACTAAAGGATAGATCAGCATCTAGGCTAATGGTTTTAAATAGAGAAAATAATACTATAGAGGATAAGTCATTTAAGGACATTGTAGATATGTTTGGACCAAATGACGTTCTAGTTTTTAATAACTCAAGAGTTATTCCTGCACGTCTATTTGGTGTAAAGGAAGGTACAATGGCTCATATTGAGGTCCTACTTTTAAAAAATGAAGGAGATGTTTGGGAAACATTATGTAAGCCTGCACGTAGAGTTAGTGTTGGTACAATTATTGATTTTGGTGATGGTCTTTTAAAGGCAGAATGCATTTCATGCGAAGAAGATGGTATGAGACATTTTAAGATGATTTATAAGGGAATCTTCCTTGAAATCCTTGATAAGCTTGGTGAAATGCCACTACCACCTTATATTCATGAAAAGCTTGAGGATAAGGAAAGATATCAAACAGTTTATTCTAAGACTCCAGGAAGTGCTGCAGCTCCAACTGCAGGACTACACTTCACTAAGGAGGTACTTGATGCCCTTAAGGCTAAGGGAGTTGAGGAGCTATTTGTAACATTACACGTAGGTCTTGGAACATTTAGACCTGTATCTGTTGAGGATGTTACAAAGCATACAATGCATAGTGAGTTCTATACAATAGATAAGGCTACTGCAGATGCCTTAAATAAGGCAATGGCAGAGGGTAAGAGAATTGTATCTGTTGGTACAACTACAACACGTACCCTTGAGAGTGCATATGATAATGGATTTAAGGAAACTTCAGCTTGGACAAATATCTTTATTTATCCAGGATATAAGTTTAAGGCAGTAGGTGCACAGTTTACAAACTTCCACCTACCTAAATCAACACTTATTATGCTAGTATCAGCATTTGCTGGTAAGGATTTTATTATGAAGGCATATAATCACGCAGTTGAGGAAAAGTATCGTTTCTTCTCATTTGGTGATGCAATGCTTATTTTATAGGAGGAAATATAATGGGATATTATAAGAATTTTAATGAGTTTTTATCTAACGACAATCCAAGAGTTAGATTAAGTATTAAGGATTTTGGTACAATTGAGCTTGAGCTATTTGCAAGTGTTGCACCAAAGACTTGCGAAAACTTCCTACAATTAGTAGATAAGAAGTTTTATGATGGATTAATCTTCCATAGAATTATAAAGGGATTTATGATTCAAGGAGGAGACCCAGATGGAACTGGTATGGGTGGTTCAGATGAAAAGATTGTAGGAGAGTTTGTAAAGAATGGATTTAAGAATCTATTATCACATTCTCGTGGAGTTATCTCTATGGCTCGTACAAATGATCCTAATAGTGCATCATCACAATTCTTTATCTGCGATGCAGATGATGAATTCCTTGATGGTTCATATGCATCATTTGGAGCAGTAGTTTCAGGTCTTGATACCCTTGATAAGGTAGCTTCAGTTAAGACTAATGGAAATGATAGACCACTTACTGATGTGGTTATTGAAAATATCGTAAGAATTAAGTAAGGAGGGGCAATATGAAATACCCTATTACCTATGAGCTTATACATGAGTGTAAGCAAACAGGAGCAAGATATGGAATACTTCATACACCTCATGGTGACTTTGAGACACCAATCTTTATGCCAGTTGGTACACAGGCTACAGTTAAAACACTCACTCCAGAGGAGATTAAGGAGGTATCACAGGGATTAATCCTTGGAAATACCTACCATCTTTGGCTTGAGCCAGGAGATGATGTAGTTAAGATGCATGGTGGTATAAGAGGATTTATGAACTGGGATGGAGCCCTTTTAACTGATAGTGGAGGATTCCAGGTTTTCTCTTTATCTAAGATAAGAAAGATAAAGGAGGAGGGGGTTGAGTTCCGTCATCATAAGAGTGGAGCTAAGCTTTTTATGTCTCCTGAGGACTCAATTCATATTCAAAATAATCTTGGGGCAGATATTATTATGTCCTTTGATGAGTGTCCTCCATTCCATTCAGACTACAAATATATGAAGCAGTCTGTTGATAGAACAATTAGATGGGCTGAAAGAGGAAAGATTGCTCACCAAAGACCTGATGAGCAGGCTTTATTTGGAATTGTGCAGGGAGGACCATTTAAGGACCTTCGTAAGCATTGTCTTGAGGAGCTTATGAAAATAGATTTCCCAGGATACTCAATTGGAGGTCTTTCAGTTGGAGAATCTAAGGATGAAATGTATGAAATGCTAGAATATCTTAAGACTATAATGCCACAGGATAAGCCTAGATATTTAATGGGAGTTGGATCTCCTGATGACCTAATTATAGGTTCAATGAATGGAATTGACATGTTTGACTGTGTACTTCCTACACGTCTAGCACGTCATGGTAGTGCATTAACACATAGTGGAAGAATAATTATTCGTAATGCACAATATAAATATGATATGTCTCCCCTTGATGCTGAGTGTGATTGCTACGCATGTAAGAATTTCACTAAGAGCTATATCTCACATTTAATTAGAACTGATGAGATTTTAGGAGCAAGACTTTTAAGCTATCATAATCTATATTTCTTAAAGAGCTTAATGAAGGATATTAGAGAGGCTATTAAAAATGATAGGCTTCTTGATTTTAAGAATGAGTTCTTTGAAAAATATGGTTATAATAAAGATAAGAAAAGTAAAGGAGAATAGATACAATGGATACAACAAGTGAACTATTTCAAACATTAAAGAAGGAGAATATGCAAGCACTTAAGGATAAGGATATGATGAAAAGAGGAATCCTTCCTGTAGTTATAAACAAGTGCATGCAGCAGTCTATTGAGCTAAAGGCTGCCTCTAAGGAATTAACTGACAATGATGTTTTCCAAATCATCTCAAAGACTCAAAAGGAGCTTTCAGATGAGGCAGAGCTATTTAAGAAGGCTGGTCGTGATGAAAAGTATGAGGAGCTTATGGCTCAGCATAAATATATTGGAGGCTTCCTTCCTAAGCAGCTTAGTGAGGCTGAAATAAGAGATATCATCAATAAGCTTGATGATAAATCAATTCCAAGCGTGATGAAGCATTTTAAGGCAAATTACCAAGGAAAATGCGATATGAAGCTTGTAAATAATGTATTAAAATCTATGTAATGAATTAGCATACCAAAAATGGTATGCTTTTTTTTGAAATTTATGCTTTGAAATTGAAGAAAATACTATATAATTAAATTAGTTAGTTTATGAAAGAATAGGGGTTTTAGTTATGAAAGTAGAGACAGTTACAAAAAGATGTAGTTCAGCAATAATTCTAGAAATATGTTTGATATCACTATCAATTGTTATGATAATTTTTGGAGTAATATTAGCAGTGGAAACAGAGCCATTTGTTTCAATTCCACTGCTTGGGCTAGCATTATTATTCTTCCTAATAGCTATAGGATTTATTCTATATGATATTGGTAGAGGAAAAGATGCTATTAAATATGATTATGATACAGGAGACATAGTTTTTTATCTTGATAGAACAGTAACCATAAAAAAGAACATTAACGAAATAAGTGAGGTCCTACAGGATAGAAACTATAGCGCTGTTGGTAAGACTTTTTACTATAGAATTAATGTGGTTTTAGAGAACGGCAAATCATTTAGTATTGACCAAGTTGAAGCAAATAGTAAGTTTTTAAAGATTTGGGAAATACATCGTAAGAAAAGAGAAGAGAAGAAAAAAGATTTGGACTAATCCAAATCTTCTTTTTTTACTTCCTTAATAGCACTATATTCATAAACCTCACCAATAACCTCACCATCAACCTGGATGAACTCTGGCTTGTTAAATCTTACAGTTATTTCGTTTCCTTTAAGAACATTAATATTATTTTTATATTTCAAATGCTCTCCATTAATAATCTTTTTAAACTTAGAAATGGCTCCAATGTGAGTTTTAGAGAACATTACCATAACTGTAAGCTCATCCTTTAATCTGTCCTGTGTTGGTGCGGCTTTTATTCCACCACCATAAAACTTTGAATTAAATGTTCCAGCAAGGAATACATTTTTATAATGATGAGCTACACCATCTACTATTACAGTAGCTTTCTTTTTCTTGTATATAAATAAAAGCTTAGCTGCAATTTTTTTATAAGAGTATTTTTTATGGTTTTTCTTTCTTTCCTCAGCTATCTGGCAGCATTTACCATCAAGTCCATATCCAACATTGTTTAAGAAGTAGAACTTCTCATTATCAATTATTGTATATGGAAGGTTTTCTAAATACTTTGTAATATTTATAAGAGTAAATGGCTTTTCACCAATATCCTTAATAAAATCATTACCTGATTCTGGTGCAAATAATAAAACCTCACAGCTAAAGTTATACTTTTTATATCGGTTAATAAATCTATTAACTGTACCGTCTCCACCAATAATTATTATAGAATCATCCTTTGTAAGATTCTTACTAAAATTATCATATTCAGTATCTAGTGTGTTAACATATGAAATATCATCTATTTCATTTTTATACATAGATTTAAACTTGTCTAATAATTCTAGGCCCTTTCCATTTGCTGTTAATGGATTATAAATCGCATAATACATACAAATCATCTCCCACTGTATATTTTAATTTTATCATATTTATTTAAAATTATCTAATTTCTTTGACTTTACTATACGATTATTATAAAATATTTAGGAGAATTGAGGAAATTATGAAAGAAATTAAAACTTGGGACGAATTAAAGAAGGTTATAAGTAAATATTATTGCTATGCAACAGATTATGATGGAACTATTATTGATAGTATGCCAACATGGTATCATTTCGCATCAAGATATGTTGAAAGCAAGGGTTTAACTCCAAAACCAGGTCTTGATGATAGCATTAAGTATAAGAGTAATATTGATGCGGCAAGAAAGATATATGAGGATTATCATATATTACAAAATGCTGCTGAGGTTTGTGAGGATATTAATAAGTTTATGTTTGATGTATATCCTACCCTACCTCTAAAGAAGAATAGCTTAGAGCTTTTAAAGCTTTTATCTATAAGTGGTAGAAATCTATTATCTAGTGCAACTCCTGAGGTACTTTTAGTACCATCAGCTAAGGCACAGCAAATAATAGGATATTATAAGGATATTTATTCTGCATCTGATCTTGATAGAAGTAAGGAATCAGGGGCATTGTTTAAATATATACTAAGGGAAGAGAGTATTGATAGGGATCAGCTTTTAGTTATCGAGGATTCTATTACAGCTATGAAGATTTGTAAGAAGATGAAGATTGATACCTTAATAGTTGCTGATTATTCAAATAAGAATGATATGAAGGATATTAAGAAGTATGCTACATATTATGCTGACATTACAAATTTAGTATAAAGGAAGATATTATAATGATTAGATTAATTGTAGACTCTGGAGCATCTATTAAGCCAGAGGAGAAGGAAGAATATAAAATAGACCACATTATTCCTATTAGAGTAATGCTTGGTGATGATGATTATTTAGATGGTGTAAATCTTGATAATGATGTTTTCTATGACAGAATTATAAATGATAAGATTATGCCTAAAACATCTCTACCACCACTTGTTGATGTAGAGGATGTTGTAACAGAATATACTAATGCAGGAGATGATGTTATTATCATCACTATGGCCTCAGGTATTAGTGGTACATATAACGCCTTAAGATTAACATTTGAGGATAATCCAAAGGTTCATGTAGTAGATTCTATTACAGCTGTTGGTGGTATAAGAATCCTTGTTAATGAGGTTAATAAGGTTAGAGATACAATGTCAGTTGAGGACATTGTTAAGATGCTAAATGAGCTTAAGGAAAGAGTTGTAATTTATGCTATTCCTGAAACTCTAACATACCTTCATAGAGGTGGAAGATTATCTAAGGTAGAGTATTTACTTGGTTCTGTTATTGGTATTAAGCCAATTATAGGAATTGCTGAGAATAAGGTAAGAATGCTTGGTAAGGGTATTGGTCTTGTTCGTACTATGAAGAAGATTAGTGAGGATGTGATGAAGGACTTTGATCCAGCATACCCTGTAGTTGCTGAATACACTTATAGAGATGATAACCTAGAGAAGCTTATTAAAAAGACTGATGAGTCTTTTACGAATAATATTATCGCGCATGATAATTTATCCTATGCAATAGCTGCTCACTGGGGACCAAATGCATTTGGATTTGTTTATATCAAAAAGGCTTAAAAAAGCCTTTTTCTTTTATTGAAAATATAGTATAAATCCACTATAATACTAGTATATGGTTCATTTTTTGAGGGAGTAAATAATTTTTGTCTATTATCATTTGCACTTATTGAAAAAGGAAGCAAATTATTATAAAATAATATTAGTTTTTAAGGAGTTTGGTATAATGTTATTCGAGAAGCAAGGATATAGTGAAGAAAACAATTTTAATACTAAGCCTGTAATTAAGGTTGTAGGTGTTGGTGGTGGTGGAGGAAACGCCATCGACAGAATGATTGAAAATGAGGTTAGAGGTGTCGAGTTTATTGCCGTAAATACTGATGCTCAGGATTTAGCTGCATCACGTGCAGATACACGTGTTCAAATAGGAAAGACACTTACTCGTGGACTTGGAGCTGGAGCTAACCCAACTAAGGGAAGAAATGCGGCCCTTGAATCTGAGGAGGATTTAAAGGAGGTTCTAAGTGGATCTGATATGGTATTCATCACTTGTGGAATGGGTGGAGGTACTGGTACAGGAGCTGCTCCAGTAGTCGCAAGAATTGCTAAGGAGCTTGGATGCTTAACTGTAGCTATCGTTACAAAGCCATTCCAATTTGAGGGAGCAGAAAGAATGACTAAGGCTATTTCAGGACTTGAAGCTATTAAGCCTTATGTTGATACACTAATCGTTATTCCTAACCAAAGACTATTTAGTATAATTTCACCAGATACAAAGATGCTTGAGTGCTTCCGTGAGGCAGATAATGTACTTCGACAAGGAGTTCAAGCTATCTCAGAGCTTATCAATTTCCCAGGACTTATCAATGTTGACTTTGCAGACGTTCGTACTGTAATGGCTGATAAGGGAACTGCCCTAATGGGTATTGGAATTGCATCAGGTAAGAACCGTGGAGTTGAGGCTGCACGTAGAGCTATTCATAGTGCCCTACTTGAGGTTTCAATTGATGGAGCTACTGATGCCATTGTAAATGTTACATCATCAGCTGACATTACAATGGAAGAGGTTAGACTAATTAATGAGGAAATTAGAAATAACTGTGATAAGAACCTATCAGTTATCTTTGGTACAGCTATTAACAATGATTTAGGAGATGAAATCGTTGTAACTGTAATTGCTACAGGATATGAGCTTAAGGCTAAGGAAAATGGTATTGAGGATTTAGCATCATCAATTTTTGCTAACGTTTCAGATGATAACGTAGACTATAGAGGACAAAAGATTGATGAGGCAGAGGAGAATAATGATTCATTTGAGGATGAGGATTCTGAGGATGATTTAAACTCATTATTTGAAAACCCTAATGCTAAGGAGCTTCGTAAGGCTCAGGCTAAGAGACTTAAGGAAGAGGCTAAGGCTCGTAAGCTTGCTGAAAAGGAAAGAAAGAGAAGAGCTAAGAAGGGCTTAACTAATGATGATTTAGATACTGATAATGAGTATCCAGATTGGTTAAATCAATAAGGTGGAGATTTTTTCTCCACTTTTCTTTTATAAATACTTAAAAATATAGGGTTAATTATGTTATAATTAAGGTGTAATTTGGAGGTGGCTATATGATTTTAAAGACAAAGATTGCTGATATTAATGATGTTAGAAATATTTGTGGAATAGAAAATTCTAATATCAAGCAGATTGAGGAGCTATTTGGATGCCACATTGATATTAAGGGAGATCAGGTTGTTTGTGATTTAGCAGATGATTTTAAATTACATTTACTTGATGAATATTTTGAAATGCTTCAAACCATTTCGCATAACTATAATATAAATCTTACAATTCGTGATATCTTATATATTAAGAATATGCAGGATGCAGATAACCTAGAGGAATGCTATACCCTATATTCATGTCGTCATGTTGTAGGATATACCTCAACTAATAAGCCAATTTACCCTAAGACTATTCGTCAAATTGACTATGTTAAGGCCCTATCAAAGTTTGATATGGTATTTGGTATAGGACCTGCTGGTACTGGTAAGACATATCTTGCAGTAATACATGCAGTATCCCTTTTAAAGGCTGGAAAGATTAAAAAGCTAATTCTTACACGTCCAGCTGTTGAGGCTGGTGAAAACCTAGGATTTTTACCAGGAGATTTAAAGGAAAAGATTGATCCATATCTAAGACCTTTATATGATGCCTTATATGATTCACTTGGACGTGAACAAACAGATATGCTTATAGAAAAGCAGGTAATAGAGATTGCTCCTCTTGCTTATATGAGAGGAAGAACACTTGATAATGCCTATGTAATTCTAGATGAGGCTCAAAATACTACAAATATGCAAATGAAGATGTTTTTAACTCGTTTAGGATTTAATTCTAAGATGGTTATTACAGGAGATATCTCTCAGATTGACCTACCATCTAATGTTAAATCAGGATTAAAGACTGCAATTCATATCTTAAAGGGAATTAATAGAATATCTATTGTAGAGTTTGAAAAGTATGACGTTGTACGTCACCCATTAGTAGCTAAGATTATTGAACGCTACGATGAAGAAGGAGTATAAATATGAGAATACATTTTGTAAGCCACATTAGTGGAGATACAAAGGAATATATGAATCTTATTAGAGGAATATTTAAGCATGTAAGAGATTCTAGAGAGTTTAATATAATCTTTGTTTCAAATGAAGAGATTCAGCAAATTAATAGAGATTATAGAGGAATTGATAGAATAACTGATGTTATTTCATTTGCTCTTTTAGATAATGACCTATCTAACTATAATGCTGAGCGTGAGCTTGGTGATATCTTCATTTGTGTTGATAGAGCTAAGGAGCAGGCAGAGGAGTATGGACATTCACTAGAGCGTGAAATAGGATTTTTATCAGTTCATGGTTACCTACATCTTTGTGGATATGATCATATGAACCCAGAGGATGAAAAGGTAATGTTTGCTAAGCAGGATGAAATACTAAACAAAGCTGGACTAAAAAGAGGTTAAATTATGGAGCTATTTTTAAAGGCTAAGGATGCCACAATCTATTCATATTCACCATATTCTAACTTTAAGGTTGGATGTGCAATAGAACTAAAGAATGGCAAGTTTATATGTGGTACTAACATAGAAAATATTTCCTATGGTCTTTCAATGTGTGCTGAAAGAGTTACAATATTTAAGGCTATATCTGAAGGATATGATAAGGATGATATTAAGGCTATGGCAGTGTATGCAGAAACTAAGGATTTTGTAAGACCATGTGGAGCCTGCCTTCAGGTTTTATCTGAGCTTTTAAATAGGGACTGTAAAATATACCTTTTAAATAAAAATCTAGAGAGTAAGGAGGTAACCATAGAGGATTTACTCCCTATGGGATTTAATAGCCTTGAGTAATAATTTTAAATCAGGATTTATATCAATAATTGGTAAGCCAAATGTTGGTAAATCCACATTATTAAATACAATAATTGGACATAAGATTGCGATAATGAGCGATAAGCCGCAAACTACAAGAAACACAGTTCTTGGAGTATATACAACATCTGATGCCCAAATAATATTTACAGATACACCAGGTATTCACCATCCACATGATGCCCTTGGTGAGTTTATGAATGATTCATCATATAACTCAATAAAGGGAGTGGATGCGATATTTTATATGGTAACCGCAACAGATAGGCTAAATACCCTAGATAAGGAAATTATTGAGCGTTTAAAGAACACTCGTAAGCCTATCTATTTAATAATCAATAAAATTGATTTATTAAAGAAGAAGAGTGATTTAGATAAGGTAGTAGTTCAATATATGAATGAGCTACCATTTAAGGGAATATACCCTGTATCTGCCCTTGAAAAGACAAACGTTGATACACTTCTTGAAGAGATTAAGGGCCTTCTTCCAGAGGGACCTAAATATTATCCTGATGATATGATTTCAGATCATCCTGAAAGATTTATTATAGGAGAGCTTATAAGAGAAAAAATCCTACAGCTTACTCGTGAGGAGGTACCTCATTCTGTTGCTGTAACGGTTGACTCCTTAAAGAAGCTTCCAGAAGAGGAGGATCTTGTTGAGATTTACGCAACTATTTATGTAGAGCGTCAATCACAAAAGAAGATTATAATAGGTAATGGTGGATCTTTAATTAAGGAGATTAAAAGAAGAGCTAAAAAGGATATTAAGGCCCTTCTTGGAAGTCAGTGCGTTATTGATCTTTGGGTAAAGGTTAAGGAGGACTGGAAGGATAGAAAGGATGTTCTAAGAACTCTTGGCTATTCTAAGGATAATTACTAATGGAAAATATATGTCTTGAAGGAATAGTAGTAAGCTCCTTAATATATAAGGAGAAGAGTAAAATTGTATATTTATATACTAAGGATGGTATGGTATCATTTAGAGCCCTTGGCTCTTTAAATGAGAAAAAGGGGATGCTTCCCCTTACAACTACTATTAACCATCTTAGTGTAATAATGTCAAATAAAGCCTTCCCAAGGGCTTTAGACTATACCCTTCTTGATTCATATGAATATATAAAAAGTGATTTAAAAAAGACGCTTTTTATGCAATATATCCTAGAAATTATTTCTAAGCTTCCAGAGGATTCCCCTCATGAAAGAGTATTTAATCTACTTAAAAGAATACTTGAGCTTTTTAAGGATTATGATGGATTAATGCTTACAACCATTTTTATGATTAAGATGACCTACTCATTTGGAGTAGCTCCTATCCTAAAGAAATGTGTTATCTGTAATAAGCAAAATACAATGTATTTTAGTATTCGTGATGGTGGAGCCCTATGTAGTGAGCATTACAAAAGGGATGTATTTAATAAGGATATATTAGATAAGATAAAGGAAATATATTATCTAGATATATATAATGAATCCTTAGATAGGATTAAGGATTATGATATGATAGAGCTTTTTAGAATAGTTAATCTATATTATAATAATCATGTAGATATCTATTTGAAGGGAGCTTCATCACTAATATTTTAAATCAAGGCACAGAAATGTGCCTTTTTATCACAAAAAAAGCCACTTCAATGAAGTGACTGTAATTTTAACTGGAGCAGGTGAAGGGAATCGAACCCTCGTAGTCAGCTTGGAAGGCTGAGGTTCTACCATTAAACTACACCTGCATCTATATATAACAATAGCTTAGTAGTATATAATTAATTAAAATGGAGCAGGTGAAGGGAATCGAACCCTCGTAGTCAGCTTGGAAGGCTGAGGTTCTACCATTAAACTACACCTGCATATATATGATGAATAATTATATACGGCTAATACTATTGGAATATTTAGCACGATTAAGATTATATAGGAAAGAAGCTTTTGTGTCAAGATAAAAATGTAAAAAAAGTTAAGCAAATAAATAGATTTTTATATGTCTTTTGATAGAATATAATTAGGAGATGATTTTTTATGCTATTACATTTAGAAGGAAATGAATTAGATAAGATTATTACTACTAACGAAAGAGTGCTTGTAGATTTCTATGCAGATTGGTGTATGCCATGTAAAATGCTTGGTGGATATATTGAAGAGCTTGTCACAGAGCACCCTGAAATGATGGTTGCAAAAATCAATGTAGATAATAATCAGGATACCTTCGCCCGTTTTGGTGAAGAGTCTATTCCTCTTTTAGTAATGTTTAAGAATGGAAGGGCTGTAAAGAAAATCGTTGGATTTATTCCAAAGGCAAATGTATGGAGGTTATATAATGAGTAATATTTACGATACTATTATTGTTGGAAGTGGACCTGCTGGAATTAGTGCAGCTATATATTTAAAGAGATATAATTTAAATCCACTTGTTATTTCTAGTGGAAAGAGTGCACTATCAAATACTTTAATTGAAAATTATTATGGATTTGAGTCTATTAGTGGTGAGGACCTTTATAATAATGGAATTAAGCAAGCACAGCATCTTGGTATTGAGATTGTTACAACTGAGGTTGTAGGTCTTGATCCATATGATGATATGAAGGTTATTACAACATCTGGTGATTATCACGCAAGAAGTGTACTTTTAGCTACAGGAAAGGCTCGTAATAAGCTTAATGTAAAGGGTTCTAAGGATTTAATTGGTAAGGGTATATCAATGTGTGCTACATGTGATGGATTCTTCTATAGAGGAAAGAAGCTTGGAATTCTTGGTTCAGGATCATTTATGGAGTCTGAGCTTGAGGTTTTATTAAGATTTACTAAGGATGTTACTGTATTTAGTAATGGAGTAGATTATAAGAATCCAAATGTTAATGTTGTAACTGATGAGATTATTGAGGTTACAGGAGAGGATCATTTAGAGTCTATTAAGACTAAAAATGAGGAGTTTAAGCTTGATGGATTATTTGTAGCTCTTGGAAGCGCAAATGCTCTTGATTTTGCAAATCATATTGGTATGGAGCTTGATAAGAATAACAATGTAGTTGTTGATGCAAGCTTTATGACAAATGTTAAGGGTATATTTGCGGCAGGAGATGTTATTGGTGGATTCATGCAGGTTTCAAAGTCTGTAAGTGATGGTGCTCAAGCAGCTCTTGCAATTAAGAATTATTTAAAGAATAATTAATAAACTAAAGCTTTAGCCTAGTGTTGGCTAAAGTTTTTTTATTTATTCTAACCTTTATATTATATTTTATGATATAATTTTTTTGAGGGGTTAATTATGAAAGTAATATTTACATCAAAGAGAAGTATTTCAATGTTAATATTCCTTATATTTGGTTTACTATTCCTATTTTTTGGATATAAGCTTATACAGCCGTTCCTATACTTTATAGGTAGCTGTATTTGTCTTGCAGGACTTATTAAGCTTACATTTCTTAATAGAAGTAATACACCACTAGCCGATTATACATTGGATTTAGTTGAAGGAATTGCTGATATATTTATTGGTGTAATATGTGTTAAATTCTGGGATTATAATTATGTAGTCTTTACGCTTGGTATAATTTATACAATTATTCCAATTGTAAGATTATTTATGGCCAAGAATAAAATTAACCAGTTATTTGTTGATTCCCTTAAATATCTTGCATCTATTGTGATGATTTCTTGTATAAGAGAGGAAGATTTCTCAGGATACGTAGTTGCAGTTATTATGTTTGGAATTGTTATATTTATATTTGTATCATTGATTATAAAAATTAGAAGATTGAAGAGGAGTGAGTATTTACATGAAATCGAAAATTAGCGCTAAGAAGCAAAGATTTTCTCCAATTTGGTATGTTCTTGGAGTTGGAGCAATTCTTGTTATATTATTATTTGTAGCTTCATCAGTTATTAATGTTGGAGAAAAGTTTAGAGGGCTTGGCTCTTATGGTAAGTATATTGAGTGGGGATTCTATGCACTTGTTGTTATATTATTATGGTTCCTTCTTATTAACCCAATAAGAATTATTGTTAAGTCACCAGACCTATCAGTTATTACAACATTTGATGCTGATGATAAGAAGTATGATCATCTTTATAAGAAGGTTGCTAAAAACATGGTTAAGAATAATGACCTTCCAGAGGATGATAATCTTCTTTTAACTGAATATAAGAATGTTAACGAGCTAAAGCTTAACCTTCAAATCGTTTTTGATAGAAGCGTTAAGAAGCAGCTTAATAAAATTATTATTAATCGTGCAAAGACTGTTATGATTTCAACTGCCATTTCACAAAATGCTCACGTTGATATGTTTACAGTTTATGCTGTAAATCTAAACCTTATTAAAACACTTGTTGAAAAGTGTGGATTTAGACCATCCTATAGAAATCTTTCAAAGCTTTCTGTTAAGGTTTTAGGTACAGCTTTAATTGCTGATGGTCTTCAATCAATTTCAATTGATGACCTATTACCTAACTCAGCTATGAATACATTGAATAATATTCCTTTAATTAAGCCAGTATTATCAAGTGTTACACAGGGAGTTACAAATGCACTTCTTACAATACGTATTGGAGTTGTTACTCGTAAGTATTTATTTAAGGATGGAGCTGTTGTAACAAGAGAGGATATAAGAAGCCAGGCTTGGAAGGAATCTTTGAAGCTTATTCCAGAGCTTATTGCTGATACATTTACATTTATCCCTAAGAAGGTTGTAAGCTTCTTCACAAAGGATAAGAAGGATAATGCAGCAGAGGTTAAGCAAATAGAGGGATAAGAGATGAGATTACTTGGTAAAAATGATAAGCATGATTATAAGAGGGGCTCTAGAATTATAAGAAGAATTGGTGTTAGAGCCATAATTATAGAGGATAATAAAATATATTTATCATATTCTTCAAGAAATAAGTTTTATAAGCTTCCTGGTGGAGGAGTTAATAAGGGAGAATCCATTATAGAGGCTTTAAAAAGAGAAACACTTGAAGAGGTTGGTATTGATATTTTAAATAAGTCAATTAAACGATATGGATTATACATTGATAAATGGAGATCTGTAAGACTTAATGACGGAGATGCAATATGGCTTCAAAAGTCATTCTGCTTTATCTGTAAAAGATATGGTGAGCTTAAGGATATAATGCCTACAGATAGTGAAATATATGATCAATCAGAAAGAAGATTCGTTTCAATTGATGAGGCCATTTCTACCAATGAAGCAAGAATGAAAAGTATCGAATACTCTAATAAGGAAAGATTTTTAGAGCGTGATACTGAGATTTTAAAGCTTATTAAAAAAGAGCTTATAGAAAATACTAAAAAAAGAAAAAATTAAATTGACATTTGCTTAAAGTTATAATAGAATATTAAATGTTGTAACATGCACCACTTAGAAGAGGTTATAAATATTACGTAGTAATTACCTTAATAGTGAGTCTTAAAAATAATCAGGAGGTGTAACGACATGTATGCAATTTTAGAAACAGGTGGAAAGCAATACAAGGTAGAGGTTGGAACAACTTTATACGTTGAAAAGCTTGAGGCTAATGAGGGTGACAAGGTTACTTTCGATAAGGTTTTATATGTTAACGGACAAGCTGGAGCTCCTTATGTAAAGGGTGCTACTGTAACTGCAAAGGTTGAGAAGCAAGGACGTGGAAAGAAGATTATTGTCTTCAAGTATAAGCCAAAGAAGAAAGAGCACAATAAGAAGGGTCATCGTCAATCTTATACAAAGTTAACTGTTGAAGCAATCAATGCTTAATAGTATATGACCAAATATAGTATAAAGAATACTTTAGATCTATATAGTATTGAAATAAGTGGACATGCAGGGTTTGCCGATAAGGGACTTGATATTGTATGCTCTGCTATTTCAACTGCTATTTATATGACTAGAAACCAAATAGAGGTGCTAGAACCTAGTTACAATCTTTCAAGCATTAAACTTGAAGAGGGATATGCATATTTTGAGGTTCCAAAGAAATATAAAAATGCAGTAAAAATTCTAGAAGTACTAGAATTCACATTGAACAATTTGGAAAGTCAATTTCCTAAACATATTAAAAAATTAAAGTAGGAGGTGCTTTTATGTTAGCTTTAAATATCCAATTATTCGCTTCTAAAAAGGGAGTAGGATCAACTAAGAACGGACGTGATTCTCAGTCTAAGAGACTAGGAGCTAAGGCTTCTGATGGTGAGTTTGTTTCTGCAGGATCAATTTTATATCGTCAAAGAGGAACTAAGGTTCTTCCAGGAAATAACGTTGGACGTGGTGGAGACGATACATTATTTGCTAAGACAACTGGTGTTGTTAAGTTCGAGCGTGTAGGACGCGACAAGAAGCAAGTTTCTGTTTATCCAGAGGACTAATAATTTAGATACCCACTCGTTGGGTATCTTTTTTTTGAAAAATATAAAGGAAGGAGGCATAACTAATGTTTCTTGATTCAGTTAAGATAGAGGTTAATGCCGGTAAGGGTGGTAATGGTATTGTTGCCTATCGCCGTGAGCTTAAGGTAGAGCGTGGAGGTCCCTTCGGAGGATCTGGTGGAAAGGGTGGAGACATCGTTTTTAAGGGTAATTCTGGTCTTTCTACACTTTTAGACCTTAAGTTTATGAAGGTTGTAAAGGGAAATAATGGTGAAAATGGTCGTAATAAGGGTATGTATGGTGCATCTGCCGAGGATACTATTATTGAGGTACCACTTGGAACTACCGTTTACGACGATGATACTAATGAAATAGTAGCTGATATCACTAAGCCTGGTCAAACTGCAATTATTGCAAAGGGTGGTCGTGGTGGACGTGGTAATATGGCGTTTGCGACAGGAATTAATAAGTGTCCTGATTTTTCAGAGCAGGGTGAGCCAGGTGAGCAAAGATTTATAAGATGTGAGCTTAAGGTTCTTGCTGACTGTGGTCTTGTAGGATTCCCATCAGTTGGAAAGTCTACATTAATTAATGCGTGCTCAGCCGCTAAGGCTAAGGTTGCAGCCTACCATTTCACAACTATAGTACCAAACCTTGGTATGGTAAGACTTCCAGATGAAAGATCATTTGTAATGGCTGACCTTCCAGGTATTATTGAGGGAGCTTCACAGGGATTAGGTTTAGGACTTCAATTCCTACGTCATATTGAAAGATGTCGTGTTATAGTTCATGTAATTGATATGGCAGGATCTGAGGGTCGTGACCCACTTGATGATTATGAGAAGATTAATGCAGAGCTTCAATCATACAAGATGAACCTTATGAAGAGACCTATGATTGTAGCTGCAAATAAGATGGATTTAGAGGGAGCAGAGGATAATCTAAAGAGATTTAAGGAGAAGTATCCTGATATTACAGTATATCCTATCTCTGCCTATACACATCAAAATCTTGATCCATTATTATACAAGGTAGCTGATACCCTTGAGGTTACAGAGGAATTCTCACTTCTTGAGGAGGATGAAACTGACTCAGTTGTTAATTATACATTCCGTGAGGAAGAGAAGATGTTTGAAATCTCTAAGGATGATGCTGGACGATACATCGTTACAGGAAAGCCTTTAGAGAGAATCGTTGCAATGCTAAATTTCAATCAGGAATCAGCCGTTATTCGTTTTACTCGTCAGCTTAGAAGCTTCGGAGTTGATGATGCATTACGTAAGGCTGGATGTAAAGATGGAGACATTGTACGTGTTTTAGATATGGAATTCGAGTTTAGAGACTAATTTTTAGTCTCTTTTCTATTATTATTTCTAATAATAATTGACAAAAAATTGCTTTAATTCTATAATTATTTAGTAAGTTTATATTATATTTACAGAAAGAGGAAATTTATAAAATGAAAAGAATTGACATTTTAAACCAAATCTCAAACATTGGTGTTGTTGCCGTTGTTAGAGGTAATAGTGCTGAGCAAGCTGTTAAGATTGCTGATGCATGTATCGAGGGTGGAGTTTCTGCTATCGAGTTAACTTATACTGTACCAGGAGCTCGTAACATCATTGAGCAACTAGACGCTAAGTATGGAAACCGTAAGGATGTAGTTATCGGAGCTGGATCAGTTCTAGACCCTGAGACTGCTAAGGGAGCTATCGAGGCTGGAGCTAAGTTCATCGTTGCACCTTCATTCAATGAAGAGGTAGCTAAGCTTGCTAACAGATACCAAATCCCATATGTACCAGGAACTCAAACAATCAAGGAGATTGTTACAGCTATGGAGTATGGTTCAGAGGTTATCAAGGTATTCCCTGGAGACATCCTAGGACCTAAGTTCATCAAGGACGTTCACGGACCACTTCCTTATGCTAACCTAATGCCATCTGGAGGAGTTTCTCTAGACAACATTAAGGACTGGGTTAATGCAGGAGTTGTAGCAGTATCTGCTGGATCTTCATTAACTGCAGGAGCTAAGAAGGGTGACTATGCACTTGTTACTGAGACTGCTAAGGCATTCGCTAAGGAGTACAAGGACGCAGTTGCTGCAAAGAATTCTAAGTAATTATTAAATATATTTTACAAAATTGGAGAGATGCTAATGCGTGAGAAAATCATAACATTTGGAGAGATAATGCTAAGATTATCAACTCCAAACAATTACACAATTAATCAAACAAATTCATTCATCTCTAACTATGGTGGAGGCGAGGCTAACGTTGCCATCGCCTTATCCCACATGGGACATAAGACATACTTTATGTCAAAGCTACCTCCTAATCAATTAGGAGATGGTGCCATTGGACACCTAAGAAAGCATGGAGTTAACACTGACTACATCGTTAGAGGATCTACAACAATGGGAATCTATTTCCTAGAAACAGGTTTTGGAGGACGTGCTTCTAAGGTTATTTATAACCGTAAGCATAGTGCCATTACTCGTATTCAGCTAGATGAGTTTGATCTAGATGAGGTCTTCAAGGATGCTACTTGGTTCCATGTATCAGGAATTTCACTTGCTCTAAATGATAGAGTAAAGGTTGTTGCTATCGCTTGTGCAAAGTATTGCAAGGAGCATGGAATCCCTGTATCATTTGACTTCAATTACAGAGCAAAGCTTTGGACAATTGAAGAGGCTATTCCAGCCTATAGAGAAATTATCCAATATGTTGATGTAACATTTGGAAGCTTCTTTGATGCTAACACACTTATTGGTATTCCACTAGATAAGGGTCTTGAAAATGCATCTATGCATGAAAAGCGTGCTAATGTATTCCCTAAGCTAATGGAGAAGTATGGTGTTAAGTATATGTTTGGTACTGATAGAGTTATTTATAGTGCTACAGAAAATTCACTTGCTGGATATGTATATACTAAGGATAAGTTCTATTTATCAGAGCCAATTAAGTTCATGATTTACGACCGTATTGGTGGTGGAGATGCTTATGCATCTGGAGTAATTCATGGATTATTAAAGGATTTCAATGATCCTAAGTATGCAGTTAACTATGGTCTTGCGACTTCAGTATTAAAGCATACAATTTATGGTGATGCATGTACTCTTACTGCTGAAGAGATAGAGGAGTTCATGAATCAAAATGGTACTGCAGAAGTACAAAGATAGGAGAACTTATTATGATAGTTGGAAAGCTAAAGGACCTTCACAGATACAAGGGAATCGCTAAGAATATTGATACTGCTATTGATTTCTTAGAGAATAATGACGTTCTTGCAATGGAGAAGGGAAAGTATCATATTGACGGAGACAATGTTATTCTAAACCGTGACACATATGTTGCTAAGGATTTAGAGGATTGCTTCTTCGAGAATCACAAGAACTACATGGATCTTCAAGTAGTTCTAAAGGGTAAGGAAGTATTTGGATATACAGATATTACTAACCCAACACTTAAGGTTACTACTCCTTACAATGTTGAAAAGGATGTAACAAAATATTCATGTGATGGAGGAGTATTCTTCACACTTGAGGAGGGTTATGCCCTAGTATACCCTGAGGATGTTCATCTAGCTAAGTGCAAGGCTAACGATGAAATCGTTGAAAAGGCAGTTCTAAAGATTAAAATAGAAGAAAAATAAAACAAGGAGAAAACAATGAAAAATTTAACTATTAAGGCTTCAAAGAAAGTTGTAACAATGGGAGAAATCATGTTACGTCTTTCTACACCTGCAAACACTAGATTTGTTCAAGCAAATCAATTCGACATCATTTTCGGAGGAGGAGAGGCTAACGTTGCAGTTTCAGCTGCTAACTACGGACTTCCTGCTACATTCGTAACAAAGCTACCTGCTAACCCTATTGGACAAGCAGCTTTAAACTCACTACGTCGTTATGGAGTTGATACTACTCAAATCGCTCGTGGTGGAGACAGAATTGGTATCTACTATTCTGAGACTGGAGCTTCAATGAGAGGATCTTCAGTAGTTTATGACCGTGCTCATTCAGCAATCGCTGAGGCATCAGTATCTGATTTCGATTTCGATGCTATCTTCGCTGACGCTGCATGGTTCCACTGGTCAGGAATTACTCCTGCTATCTCTGATGCATCTGCATTAGTACTAGAGGCTGCTTTAAAGGCTGCTAAGAAGCATGACGTAATCGTTTCAGTTGACCTTAACTTCCGTAAGAAGCTATGGACTTCAGAGAAGGCTATTTCAGTTATGAAGCCATTAATGAAGTATGTTGATGTATGTATCGGAAATGAGGAGGATGCTGAGCTTTGCTTAGGATTCAAGCCAGATGCTGACGTTAACGCTGGAAAGACTGACGCTGCAGGATACGAAGGAATCTTCAAGGCAATGAAGAAGGAGTTCGGATTCAAGTATGTTGTTTCTACACTTCGTGAGTCATTCAGTGCTACATTCAATGGATGGAAGGCTCTAATCTATGATGGAGAAGAGTTTTATCAATCTAAGAGATATGAGTTAAACCCAATCGTTGACCGTGTTGGAGGAGGAGACTCATTCGCTGGAGGACTTATCTATGGAATGATCACTAAGGCTACTCAAGGAGAGGCTTTAGAGTTCGCAGTTGCTGCATCTGCATTAAAGCACACAATCAATGGAGACTATAACCTAGTTACAGTTGATGAGGTTGAGAAGCTTGCTGGTGGAGACGCTTCAGGAAGAGTTGCTCGTTAATTTTCTTTAAAAACTAAGAGATAATCGAAAGGTTATCTCTTTTTTTGTGGTTTTGAATAAAAATAAGACATTTTAACTAATATTGTATGAGTATTAATTTTCTTTGTTGTTGAAAAATTAGTAATAAATGATATAATTAGTTAGATAAATTTTTATTTAAGAGCGGAGGATTTAAATATGTCTAGAGATAAATGGAGTGGAAGAGCTACCTTTATTTTAGCCTCTATTGGTTCTGCCGTAGGACTTGGAAACGCATGGAGATTCCCAGGACTATGTGCAAAGTTTGGAGGAGGAGCCTTCCTTATGGCATATATTATTTGTATGCTTATAATTGGTATCCCACTTTTAATGATGGAGATTGCCATTGGACGTAAGTCTCAGGGTGGAGCCCCTAAGGCTATGCGATTTGTAAATAAGAAGGCAGAGCCTGTTGGATGGGCCGCAACTGCTAATGCGTTTGTAATTCTTACATATTATGCAGTAGTATTTGCTTGGTGTATTCTAATGTGCTTTGTTGCCTATAAGTTTGCTACAACTGCTGATACAACTGAAACTGCATCTACATTATGGCAAAACTCAATTGGTGCCACATTTAAGACATCTTTCTTTGGAGATGGAGGAAATATCAAGCTTGCAGTCCTAATTTGCGTAGGAATTGCATGGGCACTAATTTATGGATGTATTAGAAATGGTGCATCACAGGTTGGAAAGGTTGTAAAGTATACTGTATTCCTTCCTGTTATAATGCTTTTAATACTTGCAATTAAGGGATTTATTAATAATCCAAACCTAGGAGAAGCTCTAAAGGCCTTATTCGTACCTGATTGGAGCGCATTTGCTGAGCCAAAGCTATGGGTAAATGCTATGGGACAATCATTCTATAGCTTATCAGTTATGATGGCTATTATGTTTGCATATGGATCATATTTAAAGAAGAGCGCAAATATCGCTGCTGATACAATGATTATTGCCTTCTCAGATCTTGCAATCTCTGTATTATCTGGTATTGTATTATTTACTACAATGTATCAGACAGGACTTTCTACATCAAATATGTCAGATTCAGGAATTGCGACGGCATATATTATTTATCCAACAGCTATCGTAAATCTTACATCAGTTGGATGGATTAATGCTGTATTTGGATTCATATTCTATTTCATGCTATGTACACTTGCAATTGATAGTGCCTTCTCAATTCTTGAGGGAGTTGCTGCCGCTGTATGCGATAAGTTTAAGCTTCCAAAAAGAAAGACTACATTATATATCGCAATAATAGCCGCAATAATATCTATCGTATATACAACAGGTGCAGGTATTGGATACCTTGATATCGTAGATAACTGGACTAACCAATATACATTAATTATTATTGGAGTACTTGAAACAATTGTTGTAGGATGGCTATTTAATACAAATAAGGTATTAACAGAAATAAATAAGAATACTAAGAAATTTAAGATGCCAAAGTGGTGGTTTAATATATCAATTAAGTTCATCGCACCAGCAGCCTTAACATTCCTATTTATTTGGCAGTTCGTAGTACTTATCCAAAATGGATTTAGATATAATACAGACTATAACCTTGCAGCTGAAATTATTGCAGGTTGGGTTGTAACAATTTTAGTATTTGCATCTGGATTTATTATAAAACTAATTATGAAGCGTACTAAGAGAGGTATTATGATTCAAGAGATGGAGAAGACTGAGCTTACTTGGAACGATATGGCAGATGAGACATACCCTGATGAGGTTTTAGCAAATCTAGAGCCAGATATGGAGCCAACAGTTGAAGAGGTAAAGCTTGAGGAGACTCCAAAGCCAATTGAAGAATAAATAATATAAGAGATGGGAAGCCATCTCTTTTTTTTTTACAAATCTCTTAAAAAAGTATAAATATTTTTAAAAATCATATTAACAGTTTAAAAAATTAAGATTATAATTAAATTAACATACAGGAGGTTTGAGAGATATGTTAAAGAAAATGATTGCGGAATGTATTGGTACATTCGTACTTGTTTTTGTAGCCTGTGGAACTGCAGCTCTTACTAAGGGAGAGCTTGTGGCAACTTC
The DNA here is from genome assembly GCA_024698125.1 of Acholeplasmatales bacterium. Lineage (GTDB taxonomy): Bacteria > Bacillota_I > Bacilli_A > Acholeplasmatales > Anaeroplasmataceae > UBA3206. The sequence continues at coordinate 7,501 of JAILRQ010000025.1, read as the reverse complement.
CCTAGCCTTTGGACTTGCCTTAATTGCAATGGCATATTCAATTGGTCGTATTTCAGGATGCCACATCAATCCAGCAGTATCACTAGGACTTGCAATTAACAAGAAAATTACTTGGACTGAGTTTGGATGCTATGTAGTAGCTCAGCTTGTAGGAGGAATCCTTGGAGGTATTGTATTATTTGGTATTCTTAAGGCAGGATTAAATGGTACAGGTATAGAGCTATTTGATGCTTATGGAAATGCATCTAACTATGCAGTAGGATATAGTGCTGCAGGTAAGCTTGGTGCTCTAAGAATTATTGGAACTCTTTGTGTAGAGATAATTCTTACATTTATCTTTGTTTATGTAATTTTAAATGTTACATCTTCAAAGTCAGATGCAAAGAATCTTGCAGGACTTCTAATTGGTTTAACTCTAGTTGCAGTACACCTTGTAGGAATTGGTCTTACTGGTACATCAGTAAACCCAGCAAGAAGTATTGGAACAGCTCTATCAAGTGTAATTTATGGTGGAGATAAGGAAGCCTTAAAGCAGGTTTGGATGTTTATTGTAGCACCACTTGCAGGAGGAGCTCTTGCAGGAGTTTGCTATATGTTCCTTCATAAGGAGGATAAGGATGAGGCAGCAAATGCTTCAAACGAGCAATAATATAGAAATTATGGCATAGATTTTTCTATGCCTTTTTCTTTTATAGTCTTAACTATAATAAAAATCTGTGCTATAATTGATATAGATTTTTTATGGAGGAATTATAAATTATGAAATTAGATGTAAGATATGCGAATCACCCAGCTGATTCAAAGAATTACGACACAACACTTTTAAGAAAGCATTATCTAATCGAGCAAGTATTTGCTGAGGATGATATTTTATTAACATATTCTCATCAGGATAGAATTATTGCTGGAGGAATTTACCCAGTAAATAAGCCATTAAAGCTTGAAGGATCAGATGAGATGAGAGCTAAGTATTTCCTAGAGCGTCGTGAGATGGGATTCATCAATATCGGTGGTGACGGAGAGGTTACTCTTGACGGAAAGACTTATGATATTAAGCATAAGGATGGAATGTATGTTGGACTTGGAGTTAAGGAGCTTGAGTTCCGTTCAAAGGATAAGAAGAATCCTGCTAAGTTCTATATGACATCATCTCCTGCACACAAGACTTACCCTACAGTATATATTGCATATACTAAGGAAAATCTTGATGCCTTCAAGGGAGACATCAAGGCTGTTGAGGCTATTCACCAAAACCTTGGTGATGAGGCTCATATGAATAAGAGAGTTATCAACAAGTATATTAACACTGCAATCATTGACTCTTGTCAATTAGCAATGGGAATGACAGCACTTGCTACAGGTTCTTGCTGGAACACAATGCCATGTCATACTCATGAGAGACGTATGGAGGTTTACTTCTATTTTGATTTCACAGATGAGGATAGAGTATTCCACCTAATGGGACAACCTCAAGAGACTCGTTCAATTGTTATTGCTCCAGAGCAAGCAGTTATATCACCAGCTTGGTCAATCCATGCCGCATCTGCTACAATGAATTATACATTCATTTGGGGAATGTGTGGAGAGAACCAGGATTATGATGATATGGATCATATAAAGACTAAAGACCTTAAGTAATTATGCTACCTAAGGATCCCAACATTTTGTTATCCTATATTAACCTAAAGCTTCGTGATTTCTATGATTCCCTAGATTCACTTTGTGATGATCTAGATGTATCAAAGAATGATATCATAAAGACACTTGATTCTATAGGATATCGCTATGATGAAAAAACAAATCAGTTTAAATAAAGTAAAAGAAGTAAGATGAAATGCGTTTTCATTTTACTTTTTTTATTTTAGTAGTATAATATTTATGGGTTAGAAAGTATTTACCTAGTAAAACTTTACTAATAAGCTTAAATTTTAATAAAATCCAACTAGTTTCTTAACTAAATGATATTAGAGATAAATTATATTAGTGAGGTGTTTATATGAGGATTGGATTTATTGGTGCAGGGCGTGTTGGATACACATTATCCAAATACCTAAATGATAAATATCATAATGTTGTAGGTATTTATTCAAAGGATATTAATGACGCCATTGACTGTGCAAGATTTAGTATTAGTGAGTATTACAAGAACTTAATGTTATTAGTTAATGATTGTGATACTCTTTTTTTAACTGTAAATGATGACGCAATAGAAGGTGTTGTAGATAATCTTATTTCACTTAATGTGTGTGATAAAACACTTATTCACACATCAGGAAGTATTACATCAGATATCTTTAAAAAATTAAAATATCAAAATAGATGTGTAAGCCTTCATCCTATATACGCATTTAACGATAAATATAGTGCCTATAAGAGCTTTGATAGTGCCTATCTTACACTTGAAGGAGATAAGCTTGCATACCCTTCAATTAAGGCTTTATTTAACGATAGGGTAGTAGAGATTGATAAGGATTCAAAGGTTAAATACCATGCAGGCTGTGTTATGGTATCAAATCTTATGTGCGCCTTAATGAAGAGTGCAGAGGATTTATTTAAATCAATTGGTATAGATGATATCGAGATATTTAAGCCATTAATACTTAATAATATAAATAATATCTTAGAAAATGGAGCAGATAAGGCTTTAACAGGCCCTGTAAAAAGAAATGATTATGGAACTGTGAAAAAGCATTTAGAAAGCCTTAGTGATGATGAAAAGAAGATATACATTCCATTAAGCTTAAAGCTTATTGAAATGTGTAATGAAGATAATGATTATAGTAATATGAAAAAACTATTAGAAGGAGATATAAAAAATGATTAATGTTAACACATTTAAGGAGTATAAGGGAGTAAAGAAGCTTACTCAAATTACAGCCTATGATTATTCAACAGCTCGTCTTGTTGAGGAGGCTGGAATTGATTTTATTCTAGTTGGTGATTCACTTGGAATGGTCATGCTTGGATATCCATCAACACTTCCTGTAACAATGGAGGATATGATCCATCATGGTGCGGCTGTTGTAAGAGGAGCTAGAAATACATTTGTTGTTGTAGATATGCCATTTATGTCATATCAAGCATCAGATGAGGATGCTGTAAGAAATGCTGGAAGATTACTTAAGGAAACTGGATGTCAGGCTGTAAAGCTTGAGGGTGGAGCTAAGTATGCCTCAAGAATTAAAGCTATTACAGATGCAGGAATTCCTGTTGTAGGACACGTTGGACTTACACCACAGTCAGTAAATGCCTTTGGTGGATACAAGGTTCAAGGAAAGTCATATGATGCAGCTAAAGCTCTAATTAAGGACTGCCTTGCAGTAGAGGAGGCTGGAGCATTTGCTGTAACACTTGAATGTGTACCAGCAGATCTTGCAGCAGAGATTACAAAGATGCTTCATATCTCAACTATTGGAATTGGAGCCTCAAATGTTTGTGATGCTCAGGTTCTAGTAGAGCAGGATATGCTAGGATATACTGCAGACAAGACAGCTAAGTTTGTAAAGAAGTTTGCGAATGCTCATGACATGATTGTAGAAGCATTCAAGGAGTATAAGTCTGAGGTAGAGAGCGGTGCATTCCCTGCCCCAGAGCATACATATAAAATAGATCCAGAGGATTTAAAGAATGCACTTAAGGAAATAAAGGAGTCAAAGTAATATGAAGGTAGTACATACAATTAAGGAAGTAAGAGAAATCGTTAAGGAATGGAAGAAGGAGGGTCTTAGTATTGGATTTGTTCCTACAATGGGATATCTACATGAGGGACATAAGAGCCTAATTTTAAAGTCAGTATCACAAAATGATAGAACTGTTGTATCTGACTTTGTAAACCCAACACAATTTGGTCCAACTGAGGATTTAGCTCGTTATCCACGTGACCTTGAAAGAGATTCAAAGCTTGTAGAAAGTGCTGGAGCTGACCTATTATTTAATCCAGAGCCAAGTGAGATGTATCCTCCTCACACAACAACAACTGTAAACACAACTGAGGTTACAGAGCATCTTTGTGGAGCAAGACGTCCAGTGCACTTTGGAGGAGTATGCCAGGTATTAACAAAGCTATTTAATATCGTAACTCCAAATAGAGCCTATTTTGGACAAAAGGATGCACAGCAGCTTGCTGTAGTTAAGAGATTTGTTCGTGATCTTAACTTTGATATTGAAATCATTGGATGCCCAATCATTCGTGAGGATGATGGACTTGCCAAGTCTTCAAGAAATACATATCTATCTCCTGAGGAAAGAAAGGCTGCAGTTATCCTATCTAAGTCATTAAAGGCTGGTAAGGCTTTAATTGAGGCTGGTGAAAGAAGCTCTAAGAAGGTAATTGATGAAATTACTAAGGTATTAAATACAGAGCCACTTGCTCGTATTGATTATGTATCTGTTGTAGATAATGTAAACATTCAACCAATTGATACAATTAAGGGTGAGGTACTTGTAGCTATTGCTGTATATATTGGTACAACACGTGAAATTGATAACTTTATTATTGAGGTAAATGACTAATGACTATTACTATGCTTAAATCAAAAATTCATAGAGCCACAGTAACAGAAGCTAAGCTTGATTATGTAGGATCAATTACAATTGATTCAGAGCTTTTAGAGAAAAGTGGAATCTATGAATATGAGAAGGTTCAGGTTGTAAATATCAACAATGGACAAAGATTTGAAACATACACAATTAAGGGAGAGCCAGGAAGTGGTGTAATCTGCCTTAATGGAGCTGCCGCATGGTGTGGTAAGGCTGGAGATAAGGTAATTATTATGGCCTATACTGATGTAACACCAGAGGAGGCTAAGGATTTAAAGCCAAATGTTGTTTTCGTTGACGAAAATAACAAGATTTCAAGAATCGCTAATTATTTAAAATACGGAAGTCTAGAAGACCAAGAATAGAGGTGTATTATTATGCTAAAGGGAAAGACAGTAGTACTTGGAATTACAGGATCAATTGCTGCCTATAAAATGGCAGGAGTTGCCCATACATTAAAGAAGATGGGCGCAGATGTTCATGTAATTATGACAAAGAACGCCTTAAACTTTATAAACCCAATAACATTTGAAACTCTTACATCAAACAAGTGCCTTGTTGATACATTCGACAGAAACTTTGAGTTTAATGTAGAGCATGTATCCCTTGCTAAAAAGGCTGATATTTTTATGGTAGCCCCTGCAAGTGCTAATGTAATTGGAAAAATCGCATCAGGTATTTGTGATGATATGCTAACAACAACACTATTTGCCTTTAAGGGTATAAAGATTATTGCACCTGCAATGAACACAAATATGTATGATAACCCAATATTACAGGATAACCTTAAAAAGCTTAAGGGATATGGATATGAAATAATAGAGCCTGCATCTGGACTTTTAGCATGTGATGACATCGGACGTGGAAAGCTTCCAGATGAGGAGATTTTAGTTAATAGAATCCTTTATCATATAGCCTTCCCTCATGACCTAGAAGGAAAGAATATTTTAATCACTGCAGGACCTACACAGGAGGCAATAGACCCTGTAAGATTTATTACAAATCATTCTACAGGAAAGATGGGCTATGCCATTGCCAATAATGCCTACCTAAGAGGTGCTAATGTATATCTAGTATCAGGACCTGTAAATGTTAAGGCAATTGATGGCATAAATATTATTCCTGTTAAGAGTGCAGAGGATATGTTTAAGGCTGTAGAAGCAAATTATAAGAATATGGACTATATCATTATGAGCGCAGCTGTTGCTGACTACACTCCTGAAAGTGTAGCTGCACAAAAGATTAAAAAAAGCGATGATGATATGAAAATTGCTCTATCAAGAACTAAGGATATCCTAGGCTTTGTAGGAGCTAACAAAACAACTCAAAAGCTTGTAGGATTCTCTATGGAAACAGAGAACATGCTAGAAAACTCACAAAAGAAGCTTTTAAAGAAGAATGCTGATATGATATGTGCAAACTCTCTATCTAGTAAGGGTACTGGATTTGGAGTAGATACAAACCAAATCACCTTCATTACTAAGGATAAGATAGAGGTATCAGATCTTATTTCTAAGAGTGAGCTTGCAAAAATTATACTTGATAAGGTAAAGGAGCTATAATATGATACTTGCGGTAGATATTGGAAACACAAATATTGTTGTAGGATTCCTAGACAAAACTAATATAATTGCTCAAGGAAGAATTGGTACTGATAAAAAGAAGACTGATATGGATTTTTTAATCCAGCTAAAGCTTATGCTGTCTGTATATTCTATAAAAGCCTCTGATATTGAAGGATCAATCCTATCATCTGTAGTACCTGAGATAACTCAAGAGGTATCTCATGCCCTAGAGCTATTACTAAATAAAAAGCCATTTATAATCGGTTCTGGAATTAAGACTGGATTAAATATCAAGATTGATAATCCAAAGTCCTTAGGAGCCGATAGAGTTTGTGATGCTGTATGTGTTATTGAGGAATATAAAACTCCTGCCATAATTATTGATATGGGAACAGCTACAACCCTAAGTGTAGTAGATCAAGCCCATAACCACATTGGTGGTATGATAATACCTGGAATGAAGACATCCCTTGATTCATTATCAGACCATGCATCACAGCTACCATTTATTTCCCTTGAGGCTCCAAAGAACCTCATTGGAAAAAATACAGTAGAGTGTATGCAATCAGGATTAATATATGGAAACACATGTATGATTGATGGATTAATCGATAGAATAATGGAGGAGCTTGGAGAAAACATTACAGTAATCGTTACTGGAGGTCTTGGAAAGCTTATAATCCCTTATTCAAAGCACAAGATGACATATGACCCTAACCTTTTACTAAAGGGTCTATATTACATCTATAAAAAGAATATGTAAGAATGAATCACTACCTATACTCTGGTAGTGATTTTTTTACAATTTTTATTAAATTGTCTCTTTATTCTTAAAATAATATGGGCTATAATTAATTTGTTTGAAGGGAGGGAAAAGGATGAAAATTTTAAAGATTATTTCTAAGATTTGTGTAATCTTAGCATTCGTGCTATTTGCTATTGCTCCAATTATGGATTCAACTTCAACTGAGAGTACATCAAGTACTACAGTTGTAAATCCTATTGTATCAACAGTTATCACTGCATCAATTATTAATTCAGCCTACTATTATCTATTTGCTGGTGTAGGATTTGTTTTAATCCTTGCAAATATCAATAAGCTTACTAAGGCTTTAGGTCAAGGTTTACTTGCAGCTGATGCTATGATTGGACTTGTAGTATTTATTACTATTAATAAGGATGTTGCAGAAACAAACACAAGTAGCTATACAATGGGATTTGGAACAATTCTAATTCTTGTAGCTGCAATTGTTTACTTAACTTATGCAATTCTTGACTTAGTAGCTGATGCAGTAAATAATATTGCAGAGCAAAAGACTTCAATGTCTCCTGCACTTGCTGAGATTAAGCAATGGAAGGAATTACTTGATGAAAATATCATCAATGAGGAAGAGTTC